>JAITCS010000153.1 GCA_031282935.1 Cellulomonadaceae bacterium | reverse complement strand
TACCCAATGGCCCACCCTTACCCGGCTCCGGCTGGTTACGCGCCCGCTGGCTACCCGCCGCCTGGGTACTATCCGCCGCAACCCCAATATGGTTACCCGGGGTATCCGATTGCCGCTGGTGCTGCTCCGGCTCCTGCTTATGGTGTTGGGTTCGACCCGCACTTGCCTGCTGGGGCGCACGGTCAATATGCGGCGCACGGTCAATACGCTGCGCCCGGATATGGGGCTTACCCGGTGGGGCAAGCGCCGGTTGGTGGGGTGGTTTCGACAGGCTCAACCACCGGTAGTGGTGGTTTCGACGGGCGGGCGCGCGGTGTTGAGCGCGGCAATCACCAAGACGTGGATTCCGGCGGTGGTTTCGACAGGCTCAACCACCAGGGTTCGGTTTCGACGAATGGGGCTGCTGGCTCAACCGGCGGGGCTACTGGCTCAACCGGCGAGGCGGATGAAATGCTTGTTGCTATGCGGGCTGGCAAAGTGCCCGAGAGTGTCATCTCGCGTATCGAAGCTCTTACTACGGCGATGAACCTCGCTGCCTCCGCGCTGCTCTCGGCGGTTGATACCACTCCGGCGGTTGACGCCATTCCGGCGGTTGAGCCTGTGACGGTCGCTCCGCTCCCTGCTCCCTCCTTGCCCTCGGTAGAATCCGCGAGCGGATTCTCCTCTCGGTCTGCGTCGGTCACCGAAACGCCGGACGACAGTGTGGGTGGTTTCGACAGGCTCAACCACCAGAGAGACGGGCTCAACCACCGTGAAACCCCGGACGACAACAATGGTGGTTTCGACAGGCTCAACCACCATACAGATGGGCTCAACCACCGTGAAACCCCGGACGACAGCGTGGGTGGTTTCGACACGCTCAACCACCATACAGACGGGCCCAACCAGCAGACTCCAATCATTATTAGCGTTGAAACTATCGACGCCGCAGCCGATGGTTTCGACATGCTCAACCACCTTGACACCCTCGACGATGAAATCGTAGCCGTATCATGACTTCAGCAGCCTGGCGTACCGCCGCAACCAGCGCCCTCAGTATCGGATTGGTGCTGAGCGGGCTCGGCGTTGCCCAAGCGTTGCCCGCCCAGGCGCACCCACGTTCCAGCCGAGTTGATATCCCGGTGTGTTGGGATGAGGATAAAGGCAATTACATTTTCCGCTCCGCAAATGGCGATTTCTATTTCAAGGATGAATCCGGCAACATCGTAGATCGTGATGAAATATCCACTGATATTGACCGCGAAATAACTGTAGTTGATAACGAACACCCGCAATATGGGCCAGTTAGCGATGATGTGACCGAGTTTCTACAGATTGAGAACTTGGTGCCCGGTGATTGCGGTATGGGCGTAATTAAGGTCACCAACGGCAGCGCCAAAGCGGGCCATTTGCGCAGTTACTTGTTAGCGGTGGAATTGTTGGGCGATCCGAACCGCGATTTCTACGATGAATTCTCTTTGGCCGCTGAGGGATTGCCGCTCACCCCAGTTTCGCAACTAACCACTTCGGTTATCGGAGTTCGTACCCAACTAGAGCAAACCTGTATTAGCGCGGGTCAAACTATCGGTGTGCCTATCATTTTTGATTTCCCGTTTGAGGCTATTGGCGGTAACACGCTAAAGCACGGAGATCATCAAGTAAAGATTTCTTTGCAATTCGAGTTTGAGCCTGATGTGAAATCGTGTCCTGGGTCGCGGCCAGACGTTTCGCCGTCGCCGCCCGTCACGCCGAGCCGTTCCCCATCCATACCGTCCGAACCCTCGTACCCCAACTGTGAAGCCGTCTGGACTGCCCTTGGGCGCCCGCTGCTCCGTGGCCAACCAGGCTACAACTTCCAGCTTGATACCGATGGTGATGGCGTGGCCTGTGCGGTCGCGCCCCCCGGCTACACGCCGCCCCCCGGCGAACCCGGCACGGACTGGGTGTACCCCGACGGAACGACACCCACACCGACGTCAAGCCCGACGCCCAGCCCTAGCGGCAGTGGCACGCCGTCGCCGTCACCCTCGCCCTCGCCCAGCGACCAGCAGCGCATAAACGTGCAGCCCAGGTGCCCATACAACAAGCAACTGCTCAAGAGCGACGCGCTTTGCGTTGACCCCTTCGGCGGGGCTGGCGGCGGCGAGGATGACCCTGGCAAGGCGGGCCTCTACACCACCGGCCCGCAGGAGCCGGGCCAAGGCGGCAAGGGCTTGAGCAGGGTTGCCACCGGGCCGTTGGGCAAATTGTTCCGCACCGGCGTAGGCACTATGGCCACTTTCTTTGGCGTTTGGCTGCTGATGTTGGGGCTGTTCCTGGTGGAAACTCGGCGGGAACAGACCAAGACTTTGACGTTGTGGCAGGTGGTGGACGCGGCCACTTTGCCTGGGGGTGACTGGCGGCTCGACGCTGCGGTAGCGCGGCGTAGTGGTTCTGCTGCGCGATTCGGTGCCTCGTCGGCGCGGCGAGGTGATTCTAACGCGCGATTCGGCGGTGCTGCTATTCAGCGCGGCGGTTCGGCAGCCCGATTTGGTGGTGGTGCACGGCGTCGCGTTCGCGGAACTTCGGAACTTAAGTTGTGGCAAGGGGATGGTTTCGATGCCTAAAGTCTTGAGAGGGTTGGGGTTTAAGCTGGTCGGCCTGGCAGCGGCTTTCGCTGTGGGGGGCATGTTCCTGGGGCATACGCTGGCCTCGTGGGTGGATCAAGTCAGTGGTAACGACATAGTGGTGGGCAGCGGGCACTTGGACTTGGTGCCGATCGACTTTAGGTCACCCGACCTAGACCCCACTGCTGATGGCCGCGCCGCCTGGATCTGGATCAGCATCTGCGATTCCAATGCGGATGCGTACCACTCCGTGCCCTGCGTTACTACCGAAGGTTTGGAAACTAACGACATTTATCATCAGGCATCAATCGCTGACGACGATTTACCGCACGTCTTTTTGGAAGTATCTGACGCCCTGCTTGGGGTATCATTCTGGCAGGCGCAGATTAAGGGCCAAAATATCGCCGCGCGACTGGATATTCAAGATTTTGTGGACGATAGTTTTAATGCCTCTGGAACTCTCGGGGAGGTGTATGCGGCACGGGGTGCGGCCATAGTTCCGTTCAGCCCAACGTTTGGCACCGATATGGCGGAAGCGCTCGATAATGCGCAAGATTCGTTATTGCTCACCGAAGCCAACGATGGCGACATTTTTGTGGTAGTAATCGGATATCGAGGCGTCGGAATTCAATTAGTTGACACCACGGACGTTGCGGTTACGCCTTACGCTTGGGGACATGTGCAAGATTGTGCGACGAATGGGTGGTTCCCCACAAATCCCGCGTGCAATTACGGAATTGCTTCAATAAATAACGATAATAACAGTTTCGAGGATAAGACATTTATCCTCGAAGATTTGACTCCAAGGCTATCGCAAGTGCGGGATGCTGCGGTGGTGATCCCATGAGCAAACATTTACGGGCTGTTGACCCCGCCGAAACCACAACGCCGATGGTGGTTTCGACAGGCTCAACCACCGATTTACCCTCTGCACCGGCGGTAGATTTCGTCAAAACCAACGACCGGCCGGTTGACGCGCAGACTGGTGCGCGCCCGCCTATCGAAACCCCCGATATGCCTCCTGAGTCGATGGTGGTTTCGGTAACCGACGCAGCCCGAGAGGAGAATCTGCTTGCAGATTCTGCCGAGGGTCAGGAGGGCGCAGGGAGCGGAGCGACCGCCACAGGCTCAACCACCGATGAACACCTTACCCGGCGGTTGAGCGTGTCGAAACCCCGGCGTTCGCATCGGGTGGTTTCTTCACGCCCAACCAGCGCAAAGACCGCGACTATTACGCGACCCCGGCGGGACATGGTCATTGCGAGCGCCGTGGGGTTGGCACTTGGGCTGGGCGGGGGAGTCGGCTGGGCGCTGTGGAGCGATAGTCATGCATCAAACGTTGGGTTTCGCGCTGCACTAATGACATTCAATGTGTATAACGCAGAATCCCCCAGCGCGCCCACCAACTTCAACTATCTGAAATCAAACCCCACCGATGTGGTGGCGCACAACATTGTGCCTGTCGCAGTCGGCCCAGGGCATTTGTATTACAAGGTCGGGATAGACAGCCTCACTCGTGGCGAAGTCGGTGTTGGCTACGCCGTGACCCTCGGCCCAGCCGGAATGTCATGGGATGGCAGCACCTTGTCGCCCACTACCGCCACCTCGGCGGAGATTGCCGCCTGGCAGGCTTACGCGGCCACCGCGAACGTGGTCGCTTGGTGGCCAACTAATCGCAGTGACCCCTGCGACGCCCCGCCGCCCAGCGGGGACTGGGTTGGGCTCATCTATTCTGGCCCGCTTTCAAGCTTTGCGTCATATCCGTTAGGGCCAAAGGGGCTGATCGGATTCCAAGGGACTCACCCCGCTTACACTGGGCCAAGCCCCGCCGACGCCGGGCACTACCGTACCGCCCAAGACACCATCTGTCTGCTGTTGACCACCGGAAACACTAACGAACACTCCAACACCGCCATTGCAACCGGTATTGCGGGTGGCATTTCGGTCACCGATAACGACACCTGGACTGGGGTTTTCGAGGGCTTCGACTACTACACCAACCCGACCGCTGTGTATTTCCGGCCCTACTACGTCCGAGGTTAGCCGCGCGGTAGCCGCCGGGGTTTCGGTAGGCGGGCGCGCGGGAGACCGCCGGGGTTTCGACAGGCTCAACCGCCGGGGTTTCGGGGTTTCGGTAGGCGGGCGTGTGGGAAACCGCGCGTCAACCGCTGGGGCGGCGAGGATTTCGGTAGGCGGGCGTGCGGGAAACCGCGCGTTAACCGCTGAGGCTGCGAGCGGTTGCACCCGTCCAAAGGTGCGCGCGGTTGCACCGCGCACGCTGGCATTTGGTTCCGCTTTGGCAGCGGCCTTAATATGCCCACCAAACTTTAGCATAGTATTTCTGACGGAACACAAATGTGTTTCTGATGGCTTGGGCTTACGCGGGGGTTAGGCGGCGGCGAGGTCGTTGGAGCGCATTGCCGTGTGGGGTGTGGTTGCTCTGTTGAAGTCTTGGCGCATTCCGACCATCGTCAGCGTTAAATCGTAAATGCGGTCGTCCAGGTTGTCCATCCGCTTGTCTATGCGGCCTATCTCGGAGCGGAACTCTGTCTTGAGTTCGGCAATATCACCTTTGAGTTCGGTGCGCATTTCGGACATGTCATTCTTGAGTTCAGTACGTAGTTCGGCCATGTCACTCTTGAGCTCAATGCGCATTTCGGCCATCTCGCCCTTAAGCTCTGTGCGCATTTCGGCCATGTCGGTGCGAACGCTGCGGTTGGAGCCGGTCACGGTCAATATGGTCGCTATGATTCCGATGACAGTCGCGAGAGGTGCTATCAAGTAATTGAAGTCCATGCCGAACACTTTCCCATTATGCCATAAAGCGCCGCAACCCCCAAATTCTAATTCTGTGGATAACCGGGCCGCAAGGGCGCTTGTGTAAAAGCCACACCCCTAGCAAATACTCAAAAACCCAATTTTGGTCTTTCTGAGATGTTGACTATTGTCACTCACGTAGCTGCGTTTTCGGTAGGTTTGGTGGGCGCAAAAGTCTGTTCTTGGGTTACGATTGGTATCAAAGGATGGGCGCCGAAGTGGGTGGTGGCAAAATGTTGTGGGATAAGGATACGCGTAGTTTTGGTGCACGGTGGGCGCGGCGGGCGGTCGCGGTCAGCGTATGTTCTGTTGGATTGGCCGGGTTGGCGGGTTTGCCAGGGTTAACCGGGTCGCCAGGATTTGCGGCGCACCCTGCGGCAGCGGCCGTGGCCGCATCAGTGCCAGTGCCAGCCACGCCCCGAGCGGCCTCACCGAGCACCGCTCCGGGCCTTTCCGAAACGCGAGCACGCCTGCACACCCGCGCCGCCCACACCAAAGGGCGGCAGCACACTCAGGCGCACCTGAGCGGCACCCGCACCCGCGCTGCCCGCCCCGACCACCCTGCCACAACGCCGCCAACCTGGGCGTCCAACACCATCTATGACACCGGCGACCGCGTAATGCACAACGGGCGCGAATATCTGGCGGCCTGGTGGACGCAAGGCCAGGCTCCGAACCCGGCAAACACCAGTGGCGCCTGGCAGGAAGTGGGGTCGCTAGTGACCGTGCGCGGTAAAGGCGTCCCAACCTGGACCCGCAGCATGACTTTTGACACCGGCGACCTCGTTTATTGGGGTGACCAAGTGTGGGAAGCCCAGTGGTGGTCGCGCGGGCAATCCCCGGACAAATCCGACCAGTGGGGCCCCTGGCTCCCCCTTGCGCATTAAGATATTGACACTGCCACAATTTACTAAAGATGTAGTGGCTGACCTACTCGGATGATGTGTTCCCTGAGTGCTAAGTTTTCTAGGCGATGATACTCAACCACATCGAATTTGTAGGGAGAGGGCAAGTCATCGAGCTCTTGTGCAATATGATTTACATTTACTTCGGAGTCGAAAATTGCTATGTCAATATCGGAGTTTGGGCGGTGGATACCTTTCGCTCTGGAACCAAATATTACCGCCGATTTGACACCATTTTGAGACAAGACTGTGCCTATTTGGGAATAGTGACTATCGCTCAAGCCATACATTTTGCACCTCCCCACTCAAATAATCTCGTAGAGCGCTAAAGGCTGGAAAATAGTGAGTCTTTATCTCAAGGAAACCATTCTGGAACGTTGACTCGTCATAAGTATGAGAGAGGGCATTTCGGGTTTCAAGCATGTCAATAAACGCCTGGCCGTCATGGATAATTATTGTGACTCCTTTACCGGTGTCGTAACCGGGCTATCTCGGGCAGGTTCTGACTGAACTCGGCATCGTGAACGCGGCCATGTCCCTACTATTGCACGAGAAACAGGGTAGTGACAATATGGCCGCGCGGTTTGTAACGATTTGGCATCGAGGGGGTGTGCGGTGGTCAAACCGCTCCCGCAGCGTGTTATTTTCCACACATGACCAATCTGCACCGACGCTTTACCGCAACATTACTCACGGGCGCCATCGCTTTAACTTGCTTTGGCGCGGCTGCACCAGCGTTCGCGAGCCCAGCCATGCAGCAAAACCTCCAAGCAGCGAAACTTCCAACCGCCACAAAGTTCGCGAAATACAATGTTGACTTAATCGGCACCCTCGCAGTTGGTAACACCCTTACCGCCTATGCCTCATACTATTTTGATGATGAGGCCCCGGGCACCATTAACCGCCCCGCCAACGCGGACGCTAAACTCACCTACCAATGGTTACGAGATGGCAAAGCCATTTCGGGCGCAACAAAGAAAACCTATGCCCTGCAAAAAGCCGATGCTGGCAAAAAGGTCAGCGTAAAAATCACAGCCACTAAAGCCGGTTTGGGAACCCAGGCCAAAGAGTCGAAACGCTACGCTATCTTGGCGAAAGCTCCGGAACCCACTAAAGCGGAAAAGAGCCTCTATTTGGGGATGACCCTCGAAAAAGCACTTTCAGTAATGGGGCAGCCAAACGAATGGAAATGCGCAAAGTCAAACGGAGTTAAAGCGAACTCAAGCGCCAGCACCTTCTTATCCCATGGTTGTTCTCGACTCGACTTTGCAAATATCTCTATCTGGGTGAGCGGCGCAAAGATGTCAAATGGCGATATGTTTGGGGAAGGCGTCATCTACGAAATTGAATTCGGCGCCAAAGCAATCGCCAAAGAGCCAACCCCACATGACGGCTGGTGCGATATGGGAGTCACCGGAATTCCGGCCGAGTGGCAAAAACTCCACATTGGAACGCCTATTACTAAATCTTTGCTTCGACAGTACCCGTATTGGAGCACATACACCG
>JAITCS010000135.1 GCA_031282935.1 Cellulomonadaceae bacterium | reverse complement strand
GGCGCGTGACCGCGATGGGCGCAGCGAACGCAGGCGGGCGGCGCCTGGGCGGTTACGCCGACCTCACAAAAATCTTCGACGAACTCGACTGGGTCTCCAAAATCCAACGCCGCCTCGGCTGCCCCATCATCGACACCACGCACCTCGCCCTCGAAGAGGCGGCCGGGCGCGTGGTCGAGCTGGTCGCCAACCGCAAGCGCGCCTACCTCGAATCCGGGTATAAATAAAAAAGGAGTTTTTAGGCCCCTGCCACCCTTTCATTAAATGTAAAAGGGCGCGGTGTTACCGCGCAGTGATTTATTGTTAAAAAATAAGAATAAAAAAACGAGAATTAAGGCGAAAAAACGAGGATTGGGGCGCTCGCTTGGGCTTTTACGAAAGCGAGCGCCCCAATCATTGAAAGGTTCTAATCCTCCGGCAATGTGGAGGCAGCCCAAGCCACGCGACGCGCAGCGTCCTCTACCTTAGTGCGGAACTCAGGCACCAATTCGGCTTTGCGGAATACGGCGTCCATAGCCTCAGCCACATCATCTATCTTAGCGCTGTAAAGCACAATGTCCACGCCAGCTTCGAGAGCCCGAATAGCGCGCTCGGCAGGCGGATAAACTGTAACCTGCGCTGCATTAGATAAATCATCGGTAATTATGACACCATAGAATCCAGCATCGCGAACTAATTGTACGGCTTTAGCGGAGAAAGCGGCCGGATTGTGCGAATCAATCTTATCATAAACCGCAGTGCCCATCATAACCCAAGGTTTGGGATCGTAATTCTGCAAACGAATCGCCATCTGATTAAAGAGGCGAACCGAAGCATCATCTGGTGTAGTTACATTATCCGTTACCCCAGTGGCGATATCGGTGTTCCCATTTACGCGGCCCAATCCAGGGAAATGCTTAATTGTAGGAATGACTTCCGCCCGCTGCATACCGCGAGCAAATGCGCCCGCTTTCGCCTGAATTTCGGCAGGAGTGCGGCCATATTGCCGATCCCAATAACCCGTGGGCGGGTTGTCTTTAGCGTTCATGTCCCGGTCAACCAAATCGGCCACAGGTGCCAAATTCACGTTAACCCCGGCAGCGCGCAATTCCAAACCCCAGGTGTGCGCTTCCCTGCCAATGGTGGTGGTGAACGACTGTGCCAGGGCCGACGGCATGAGGGTGAACCCCGGGCCCCGCAGCACCGTCACGTTGCCGCCTTCTTGGTCGGTGGAAATCAGCAGCTTTTGCGGAGTGGTTTTCACCTCCCGATACTTGGCCGTCTGCTCCGCAATGGCCTCCACCCCAGCCGTGGAGCGCCCTTCAAGGAACACGCCACCCACGGCATAATCCTCCAGCAGGGAAAGGGTCAGGTCGGACATTTCCGCGACCGGAGCGCCGATCATAAACACGGCGCCCACTTGCTGCCGCAACGTCCAGCCGTAAATCGGGTCGGTAGTAGCACTGGCAGTTGCCGCCGTGCCCACAATGCCAATACTAATGGCAAGTCCGCTTGCGCTAAGGGAGGCAAACAGTTTGGTTTTGCTAATCATGATCCTCTCCTAACTAATGATTCGCGGAATTGGTAACGGTGGCCCAGAGCACTGATTTGGCCCCGGTGGCGTCGTTTATGCGCACATAATAGTCACCAGGCTCCCAAGGCGTGAAGTAATAGCTGCCGCTATCTCTAGTCCAATCGCTTTCTTGCATGGGTCGAATATCGGTGCGCCGCACACTGTTTTCAGCAGCTCCATGCGCAACCCGTAATACCATCGGATTTCGAGGCCCAATTCGCCTGGCGTTCACGCCGTTTAGCGGATCAACGAAATTGACCTTAACCTGCAACGCCATTTCTTGGCTAAAGTTGTGAGAAATGGTGCCTACCGGAGTCCCGAAATCAGGCAAAGTGCTGGGTTTGTCGCTATCTCGCATACCGATAGCCCGATAAACCGCATTAGAAACCTGCCCATAAGTGTCGGCAGTAGTGCCACCACCCACGAAACTGTTCGGGTTATCCGGGCTGACAACTGGGTTATGCGAGCGATTTCGCATATAAACCACAACCAAATTCTCGGCCGGGTCAGCGAACACTAAGGGGCCAGCCCAACCCTGGTGCCCATAAACCTCAGGGGACGCCAAATTGGAGAAGTAGCTGCCATAACAAGTGCCACCAAACTGGTTGTCCAAATCGTTAGTCCACCAACCGAGGCCGTAACAATCCGCCCGGTAACCCGTATCGGTAACGAACTTGGCGGGCGTGGTGAACAAATCCACGGTCGCTTTGTCGAAGAGTCGCACGCCGTTGTATTCGCCGTCGTTCAGCATCAACTGCATCAGGATGCCAGCCTCGTGGGCGGTGGTGAACAGCCCAGCGTGCCCGGAAACCCCGGCCATAACGTAGTACGCCTTCTCATCATGCACTTCGCCCTGCAAGGTTCGGGTGCGCATGTTGGCGAAAGAGAACTCGTTCGCGTTGCGGCCATCACTGCGCCGGGCGCCGTCACGGGAGTTCCCGTTCACCTCGGTGGCAGCGAAATCGGAGCGGGACATGCCTTTGCTGAGCGGGTTATACATGGTGTGGGTGAGGCCCAATGGCTTATACAGCTCGTTTTCGACGTACTGATCTAGGGGCATGCCGGTTATCTTTTCGATAATCAAGCCCAACAGAATGTAGTCCACGTCAGAATACGCTTGCTTCTCGCCCAAATTAGAAGCCAACGGCGTGTGCGCAATAGCGTTTATGATGGATTGACGACTGGTGGGGTTATCCAGGTTCTGCACAAACAGTTTGTCGTAGGCCGTGCCTTGAGTCAGGTAACCGAAATAACTCTGCGCCTGGGCGCTCTTGAGGTAATTGTCGTTATGGTACTGCGGGTCGGGGGTTTGCCCAGCCACATGGTGCAACAAGTCAACAACTTTAGTTTCGGACTTTCCGGTGAATTGGCGGTCGGGAGCCAGCAAAGCCAAATCGGCCTGGTAATCATGGTATTCCGGAATATACTTGGAAACCAAATCGTTGATGTTCAATTTGCCCTGATAAACCAGATGCTGTAACGCCAAATTGGTGGAAAGCACTTTAGTAACCGAGGCCATATCCCAAACGGTGTCATCCGTAATCGGAACCCATTCGCTTGCCGGGCGCTCCACGGGCCTGCGATTATTGCCAGCGTCAAACTTGCGGGCGTAACCGTAAGCCTCATCAAAAACTTCACTACCATTTAGGCGCACCACTACCTGCACTGCCGACTGGCCACCGTCGAGGCCTGGCACCCCGGCGCCATCTCGACACCCTTTGTCGTTGCAGAAGCGACCGTCTTCAACCAGGGGTTGCACTTGCTGCTGCAAAAGGCGCTTGAGGTTGTCCCAGTTGGTGGTACGCGCCGTTGCCGTGCTGGCGCCGCCCAGCACAGTAGCGACCGTAGCCGTTATTGACGCCGCCACCATGAGGCGCCGCTTGAACTTGGGCATAGCAAATTACCTCTCCATGAGTTTGGATTTTACGGGATACCGGCGGAGCGTTTTCCGCTTAGGTGGCAGCCTATGACACGGCTCACAACCCCGCAACCCCTACCCCGCGCTGTCACCCTCCCCATGCCAAGCTGCCTGCGAGCAGAACCTCGTTCTCAAATAAGGCGTAGAGGAATAGCGTCATGCCCGAGTTGGTGCAATTTGTAGACTAGCTGGGGTGGGATATGGTTATCAAGAATAAATCTCATAGTGCTATTGGTATTGCTTCGCGGAATGTTGCTTGTGCTGCTGCGAATTCCAGAGAAGCGCGAATATCATCTGCCTCAAGATAAGGGAAGTCTGCAAGGATTTCTTCTTGAGTCATCCCACCGGCCAACATTTCCAGAATGTCCTTAACCGCAAAGCGCATACCCCGGATAATGGGTTTGCCGAAAAAAATGTTGGGATTAACAGTAATTCTATCTTGCCAAATCGTGTTGCCCATAAAAGCCTGAAACCCCTTTGCTTAACGCCGATGTCTGCCAGTGATGTCAATGGGCTAACCATACCATGAAAACTGCTATGAAACGTGGGTTTCCCAGTGTGGGCGTCAGACTTGGGCTAGCGGGCGCGGTCGGCGTAGGTGTTCAGCAGGGCGGTCGCAGTGGCGGCATCATCGCAGCTAATCGTCAGGCCCCGGCCCCCGCTGCGTTCCACGGCCAATGCCTCGCCGCGCCGGGTCACGATCCCGAAACGCCCGCCGGTGTCTATCCGCCAACCCCAACCGCCGTATTCGCCGAACGGGTCAACCTGGGTAACTTTCGCGTACCGAATCTCGTTTGCGGGCACGGTAACTGAGGGGAATCCCAACAAGCCCTGCGCGCGCACGCCAGAGGAATCCACCGAAACCTTGCCGGGCATCGTGATCACTAAAAAGAGCGCAAAAGCCAAAGCGAAAGCGCCCAGCGCCCAAGATTGGACAAACCAAGCCAGCGCCAGCAGCAAAACTGACACTCCTGTCGAAATCCATAATACCGCTCTATTGTGCAACCGCCTTAACCACACGCGGTTTTCGCCGGGATTCAACACGGCACGCGGGTACTCGGCGGGCACGGGCTGGGTCTCCGCCAGCGGAGCCTCTCTAGGCACTAAGCGCGCGGCGATAACCCCAGGAATAATCGGAACGAACAGCGCAACCCAAAGCACCCAGCCCGGCAAGGGACCAGCGGCGAACCCGTCGAGCGCTCCACGTTGGAACCACAGGACGCCCAGCAGCAGAGCCGCCACGAAAGCGCCCATGCTAACATTCGTGCCGACCAGCAACATCAGGCCCACGCGCTCGCGCCCCAAGAACCGGATCATCAGGCCGAAAGATGCGACACAGACCAAGCCGAGAATCAGCATGGAGATCAGGAACCAGGGGAGAGTGGTGGTGCGCGTGGGGATTCCGGAAGAACCCCAGTGGGCGGCCACAAAACGGGGAAGCTCGGCGCGCCACAACAAAGCGATGAGGGCGGCGACCACAATGAACCCGAAAGCGGCCACACTAGACCAGACGGCGGCACTCAAGGCGCGGGCCTGCCAACGAGGGGCATTTTGGCGGTTGGCCTCAAAATGGCTCACGGGAGTTAACAATGGCTGGGTTTCGGTGCTAGTCATGTCTGATCCTCCTTCGTATATAAAATAGCCGAGGGCACCCAACGAGAATAGTGAGCTGGCGCACATTCGCCCACACGCCGGTCAATGTGACGGGTGCGACATTTCGCACCTCGTCACCGGCGCACAACACGCCGCATTTTCGTCAAACTAGTGTTTTTGGGTGCCCAATTTGGTAGAAGTAATTAGGCAGCTCGCAGGCGTGCGCGCCGCCGAACACTACCCGCCAGGTGCAACCGGCGGTAAAAGGAGTACACCGAGCAATGACCGAGCCGAAATACGTCTATGACTTCTCCGAGGGTAACGCGGGCATGAAGTCGCTTTTGGGCGGCAAGGGCGCAAACCTAGCCGAAATGATGAGCATTGGCGTGCCCGTGCCGGATGGGTTCACAGTGACCACCGCCGCTTGCGTCGCTGCCATGAAGAACAACGGGCAGTGGCCAGCCGAATTGTGGCCACAAATTGAAGCAGGCTTGGACGCGCTAGAGGCGCGCACCGGCCGCAAACTAGGCGCTGGCGACAAGCCGCTGCTGGTGTCGGTTCGTTCGGGCTCGGTTTTCTCGATGCCCGGCATGATGGACACCATTCTTAACCTGGGCATCTCTGACGAGGCCGCTGCCGCCTTGTCGAAGGAAACCGGCAACGAGCGGTTTGCTTGGGACAGCTACCGCCGCTTCATCCAGATGTACGCTGAGGTGGTTGAAGGCGCGCCCGCGCACGTGTTTGAGGATGCCCTGGCGCAGCTCAAGGCACGTCAAGGCGTCAAGCTGGACTCCGACCTTTCGGTGGACGACCTCAAAGAGTTGGTGGGCACGTTCAAGCGCCTAGCCAAAGAGTCCACCGGCAAGGATTTGCCGAGCGACCCCCGCGAGCAGTTGAAGCACTCGGCAGAAGCCGTTTTCGCCTCTTGGTCAAACCCGCGCGCGAAGATTTACCGCGAACTCAACAACATTTCCGATGATTTGGGCACCGCTGTGAACATTCAGCAGATGGTGTTCGGCAACCGAGGCGACCAGAGCGCAACAGGTGTGGCCTTCACTCGCAACCCGGCCACGGGCGTCAATGAGGAGTACGGCGAGTTCCTGATCAACGCCCAGGGCGAGGACGTGGTGGCCGGTATCCGCACGCCGCACCAACTCAAGGACCTTAAGGACGAATTGCCCGAGGCGTACCACGAGCTCAAAGAAACGATGCAGAAGCTCGAGGATCACTACGGTGATGTCCAAGATGTCGAGTTCACCATCGAAGACGGCCACCTTTACATGCTGCAGACCCGTAACGGCAAGCGCACCGCTGCCGCTGCCTTGAAGATTGCCCGCGACCTTGTTGCCGAGGGTAAAATCTCCAAGGAAGAGGCGCTCAAGCGCATTGAGCCTGAGCAGCTTGACCAGTTGCTACACCCCGCGCTTGACCCCAAGCACACGGGCGTAGCGCTCACCAAGGGCTTGAACGCTTCGCCTGGCGCAGCAGTCGGCAAGGTTTCTTTCGACGCTGACGACGCCGCTTTGCGAGGCCGCAACGGCGAACCGGTGGTTTTGGTGCGGTGGGAAACCACGCCCGATGACATTCACGGCGTTATTGCCGCTCAGGGCGTTTTGACCGCACACGGTGGCATGACCTCGCACGCGGCCGTGGTGGCTCGTGGCATGGGTAAGCCTTGCGTGGCCGGCGCTGGCGAGATTCGGATTGACAGCGACGCCAAGACGCTGACCATTGGCGACAGGGTATTCACCGAAAAAGACACCATCACCATGGACGGATCCACGGGCAAGATTTACGCAGGCGCGTTGCCGTTGGTGCCCCCGCAGATTACTGACGATTTCCGTGAGGTGCTCGGTTGGGCCGACGCGATCCGCAAGTTGGGCGTGCGCGCGAACAGCGACACCGGGCCGGATTCCGAGAAGGCGCGCGAGTTGGGCGCTGAGGGTATCGGTTTGACCCGTACCGAGCACATGTTCATGGCCGCAGATCGCCTGCCGGTAGTACAGCAGATGATTCTCGCGGAGAACGACAGCGACCGCGCTGCCGCTTTGACCAAGTTGCTGCCCATGCAGCAGCAGGATTTCGAGGAAATCTTCACCGCGATGGACGGCCTGCCGGTCACCATTCGTCTGATCGACCCGCCGCTGCACGAGTTCCTGCCTTCGCTAGTGGAGCAGTCCGTGCTGGTGCAAAAGCTGGAGGACACCGGGGCGCCTGCCGACCAGTTGAAAGCTGCCCGGGAACTGTTGGGGCACGTCAAGCGCCTTTCGGAACAGAACCCGATGCTTGGCACCCGTGGTGTGCGGTTGTTGATGCTCTACCCTGAGATCGCCGAGATGCAAGTTCGGGCTATCGCGCGGGCAGCCAAGGCTGTTTCCGCTAAGGGGGTTGTGGCCAAGCCTGAGATCATGATTCCGCTGGTGGCCTACGCGGTTGAGTTGGAGACTCTGCGCGGGATCGTGGAGAAGGTTTGGGCTGCTGAAGCTCCTGAAATCCCAACCATGATCGGCACCATGATCGAGTTGCCTCGTGCGGCGATCACAGCAGACCAAATCGCCAATTACGCGGACTTCTTTAGTTTTGGCACCAACGACTTGACGCAGACCACCGTGGGTATTTCCCGCGATGACGCCGAGAGTTCGTTCTTGCACGCCTACCAGGACATGGGTGTGACCCCCACCAACCCGTTCGCTTCGATTGACCCGGACGGCGTTGCCGAAATGGTTAAGATCGGTGTGGCTAAGGGTCGCTCGACCAAGCCTGGCCTCAAGTGCGGTGTCTGTGGGGAGCACGGCGGTGACCCGGCCTCGATCGAGATTTTCAACAAGATCGGGCTGGATTACGTTAGCTGCTCGCCTTACCGGATCCCGATTGCCCGCCTGGCGGCCGCGCGCGCGGTTCTCGGCGCTGGCGCCACCGACAAGTAGTCATTTCTCGAAAGGGTCGTTGCTCAGTTGCGAGCGGCGGCCCTTTCGGGCACTTTCCCCACCCCCTCGGTGGTTGAGCCATGAAAACCACCTGTCAAAACCGGTGGTTGAGCCTGTCGAAACCACCCTATCGAAAGCCTCGGCGAAAACCAAGTTTCTGCACGGCGGCTTAAGAGTGCCACACACCACCTCGTGGCACCAAATGAGCGCCTAAGTATATCAAATCGAAATAGTTTCTACGCGCAAATACTTTCCAACGCGCTATATCGGACACACCTATACATGCACGTCGTGGCGCGCGGCGCGCTACGAAAATAACCGGGATGATTTAGCCATCGGTAAAAAATTCGGAGCCGCCGCTGTCCCTTAATAATTCGCCGTTGAATTACCGAGGGAGGTCATGTGTCGGCGCCGCCAGATTTAGGAGAACTGCAATGTCGCTAGCTCACCACAGCAGGCCGTTGGCGCCGTTGAGCGCCGAGTCACGTTCACTTTTGGAGATTGCCGATTTGCTGGACCTTGTCTGCAAAACTCGCAGGGAAGCCGGGCAAGCCGTGAGTGATGAAATTGAACTCCGCGCCGCCTTGTTCGAACTCCTTGACGGCCCCACGCAGCAGGTCTGGGAGCAAGTTCGGGAACTCGCGTTGTACCCTTCCAACTTCCCTGGGCTGGACACCCCTTCTCCGCTGGGCTTCACTGTTGGTGACCTCGCCTACGACTACGGGCTGGGGGATGTCATATGCCCCAACCGTGACCAACTGCTAGACATGCTGCGCTGGGGCCTCAAAGAACACGGCAACCCCACCCTAAACGGAAACATCCTCGCCTAACATGCGGAAAGGGTCAAGCACTGGTCGCGCGCGGGCGGGCGACCCTTAATTAGTTCAATGGGTTGATACTTAGGGTGTCGCAAGGCGATAGGCGTTCTGCCTGGTCGAATCGTTTTTAGGCCCCAAGCAAGCCCCAAACCCATACTCAGATTTGAAAATTTCGGTACTTAGATGTCCGAAAATGCCAGGTGTACTCCTTATAACCGAGGAAAGTTGTCCTAGGAAAACTTACAGGAGGACGCCATGACCGTCACTGAAATGGACCGGACAGTCCGGCCAAGTGGGGCGACGAACGCGCGCCCTAAAACTCTACACCAAGCATCTGCCAATAATCCATTTGAGCCAGATCCCGGCACAATCGTATCCGTGCGTGAGTGGCGTGGTGAAGAAGATTTTGCGTTGTTCAACAACTCGGTGCCCACCACGGCACGCGAGAACACCTTCCATGTGCAGGCTCGCACCGCGCGCTTTGGTTCGATTGACATTTCGTACCTGGTGCACGGCCCGCTCCGTTTGGAGCCTACCACTGAAAGCTGGGGTCGTAAAGAGCGCACCCTGCGTTTGCTGGTGGTGCTCGACGGCGAGGTCGCGTTGTCGCACGGCGAACCAGGCCACGGGGAAACCATGACGCTTCGCCGCCGCGAGGGCGCTTTGGTGCTCGGCTGGTCGGGCGTTTCGTACACTGCGAATGCCCCGGCTCGCGTGGTCATCATTGACATTCCCGCTGAGCACGAGGTGTTGGGTGGCCTCGCTGACGCTGCGCCTTTCGAGGGCGGCGGTAGTGAGTCGGCTCTGCTTTCGGCTTTGGCGGCTTTCGCGTTGGACTTGCTGCGCCAGGACGTCGCTTCGCTGACTCATGCGGTGCGCGCTCAGGTTACGGATTCGCTGGAGTCGCTGATCAGCGGCACGGTGGCCACCCTTTCGGTGCCTTCGGGCAACGACTGGAACCGCAGGTCGCAGCGCATGCACGTGATCCGGTACATCGCCACGCATTACGCTGACCCGCAGCTCGGCCCCACCACTTTGGCGGCGCACTTGGGCATGTCCAAGCGGTCGTTGCAGCGGTTGTTCGAGGGCGAGAAGCAGTCAGTTTCGCAGCTCATTCAGAACAAGCGCGTGGATCAGGTGCTGTTGCGCTTGCGCGATCCGCGTTATTCGGCCACTTCTTTGGACGAGTTGGCGGTTTTGACCGGCTTCGGTTCGGCTTTGGCTTTGCGCCGGGCGGTTCAGGCCGCCACCGGGCAGACGCCTTCCGCTTTGCGCGCTGAGGCTCTCGCGTCGCACGCGTAGATTATTCATCACATCAAGCCCGCCTGGCCCCTCGAATCAGGAGGCCAGGCGGGTTTTGTGTTCCCAGTACGGCGGTTGAGCCCCGTCGAAACCCTAGTCCGGCGGTTGAGCCCCGTCGAAACCCCGTTCGAAGACCAGACACTTGAAATGCACACATTTCCCAGCGTATTTAGGCTTCTGCCAACTTGGCTGCGCCAGGCTTAAGGGCGCGGTGCAACCGCGCGGTGTAGAAAGCTCAAGCTGCGGGTGGTTTCGACAGGCTCAACCAACGGGTTTCGGTGACCGACGCAGCCCGAGAGTAGAGTCCGCTTGCGGATACTCTACCGAGGGCCAGGAGAGATTAGGGAGCGCAGCGACCGCCACAGGCTCAACCACCGGGTTTGCTCAAGCTGCGGGTGGTTTCGACAGGCTCAACCTGAAGGCTTCGGTGACCGACGCAGCCCGAGAGTAGAGTCCGCTTGCGGATACTCTACCGAGGCCCAGGAGGGATTAGGGAGCGCAGCGACCGCCACAGGCTCAAGCTGCGGGTGGTTTCGACAGGCTCAACCACCGGGGGAAGGCTCAACCACCGGATGCCTGTCGCAGGTAAGGAGGGGGTTCGAGTCGCCGAAACCTCGGCGAGTCGAAGCCATGAACACCAAGATGGGCCAGAGTGATACGCTAACCGGCGAGGACGCGCGACATGCCAGCCCGGTTCTCCACCCCGAGTTTGCGGAACACGCGGTGCAAGTGGTTCTCAACTGTGCGCACCGAGATAAGCAGACGGCGGGCAATCTCCTGGTTGGGCAGCCCGGAGGCAGCCAGGCGGGCGATTTCCTCCTCGCGGGCAGTGAGGTCAGCGCCGTCAGCGGCCGAGCGCAGCCCGTTGGCGGCTTCAGCCCCCCAAACGGAGAGGCGCTTCTTGGCGGCGTCATGAACCTTGGCGGCTTTCGCCGCGTTGCCGGAGTTGCGCAGGTGATTGAGTGCCGCGCTGTAGGTGGTGGCAGCCTCAAACACGCGCCCTTGGTCGGCCAAGAGGTCGGCCGCAGCCACCATCACGTCCGGGTCGTCGCTGTCGAGGGCGACAACCATCTTGTCCACGATCTTGATGAAGGGCGCCGGGATTTGTTGCGCAATCTCTTGCAAGATAACCGCGCGTTCGTGCAGCGGGTTGGCGATGTATCCCAAAACCCCGCACAGGTAGCCAGCCACGAGGTACTCACGTTTGAGCAGATCCTCGGATTCGGCCCACAGCCGATCCCCGGTTTGCGCCCGCGCCTGCACGGGCGGTAGTTCTGCCAAGTCCAACTCGGCCAAAGCCTGTGTGGGCGAACCCAAAGGCAACAACCCGGGCCCCGGCTGCAAGGACAACGCTTGCTGTGCCAGCGAACGAGCAGTGGTGGTGCGACCCTCTTCGGCGGCCAACTGGGCCGCGATGGACAGCAGGGCCACGTGTTGCGGTCGTTGCATGGCAGGCAAAATGCCAGCGCTCAAAACCGAGCTGAGCACGGCCCGCAACTCGCTCGCGCGCCCGCGAATGATCAGCCCGATAGCCAAAACGTAGGCCGCCGCCATGATCCCTTCGATGTCGTGCTTGTGCCGGGCCGCAGCGAGTGCCTCCCGCGCCGCCGTGATCGCCGCCTCGTCCTCACCCTCAAGCAGCAAAGCCCAAGGCAGACTGGCGGTGCGCAGGCGCCCGAACTCGGTCTTTGGTTCTTTCAGGCGCTCCAGCTCCAGCAGAGCCTCGTCAGGCCGCCCGCGCGCCAAGAACAGTTCGGCGCGCACAGCTGCCACGATTTCTTTGGTGTCCTCGGGGGCGGTGTCGGGCGGGGTGTCCAAATCGTCGGGGTTTGGGCAGTATTCGGTCTGCAGCTCGATGAAGTCTTGGATGGCCTCAGACAGTTCGCTCCACTCTTCGGCGTCCACCCGGGATTGCGTGAAAATGGCGTGCGCCCAGTCCATGTTGTGCTCCACCACACCAACAAACAGAGCACACCAGTTGTCGTAGGAAACGAGGTCGCGGTGGTCGCCAGTGCGCGGGGTGCCCTCGATCACCCGGATCAGGCTGTCCTTGTCGGCCCCGGTTACTAGCGTGGTGCGGATCAGGGCGGTGGCGGTGCGCGGGGTGGGGTTTTGCTCCCATTCGGCGCGGCGCAACAGCAGTTCGCGGTGCCAGTGGTCAACCAGCAGCCGGTTCTCCACCAGGCCCTCGTTGTTGTCGTTTGTGATGGGCAGGGCGCCCAGGGTGCTCGGATCGCCAGGTAGGGTGTGGCTCCAGCCGGTGGCCGAAGGCCGGGGCCTGAAGTCGCTGTCGTCCCCGAAAGCGCCGGTTACCATCTTGTCCACCCGCAACTCGCGGGCGCCCACAGTGTGGTGTTTAAAGAATTCGGCCACGGCTTGCGGGAACACTGAGATGAGGGTTTCATCTCCCCTGGGCAGGAATTGCAGCAGGCCGTAGCCGTCTATCTCTTCCAAAACCTCCCAGGGCACAAACTTATGGGCGGTTTTAATGTCAATGGTGCCCGCCAAAGCCAAGGCGTGCAGGCCGTCTATCGCCTCGGGCGATAAGTGTTGCAAAAGTGGCTCCACCGCGCGCCCCATTTCGGGCAGCCACAATTCGGAGTTAGCCGTCCACACATCATCAACAAGTTTTAGCACCCCGCGCATTCGCGCAGTATTGATGATTTGCGAGGTCAAGGAGGGCACGCCGCCCGAGGTGGCGAAAAGCCGAGCGAAACTCGAAGCGTCAATAGGGGCGCCCAAAACCTCAGAAACCAAAGTCTGAGTGTCCACAAAGCCGAGCGGGGGCACCTTCAACACCACACCGGGCCGGATCGCGGCTGTAATGCGCCAGGCAGGCCGTTGCGGCCTGGGGGTGGGCCGGGAGGTGGAAAGGATGGGGAAGGGAGTGATGCGGTGGGCAGCCGTAATTGCGCCCGCCGACATTTCGTCCAAATCATCCACGTCGTCGATAAATAAAACCGTGCTGCCCTTGACTGCCGCCAAAATGCCCTGCACAGCCGCACTGACCGCCGTGGGTGGCCCCGACGGCCCCCCTTGCCGCGCCACCAAACCCGCAATGGACAACGCCTCCAAGGGCCGGTCTGCCAAAGCCGCAATGCCCTGGGCCTTAACAACGTGCCAACCGGCGTCCTCAAGTTCAGCGCAAACCGAACGCGCCAGCAGCGAACAGCCCGACCCGGAAGGCCCCTGAAAATCCACACTCGTGCCCGCAGTGAGGTGGCGAACCGCGTCATCGCGCAGCCGAGTGTGCAAGGTCCCTACCAAGGCCATAACTCCAGCCTAACAGTTAACGCCGCCAATAAGCTCACGCAACACCTCGACATTGGCATATAATTGCACCCCAATGTTATAAACACGCCACTAAGGCCGCGCGGCGCCGCACTGAGCGCAGCGCGCAGCCAGATTCATGGCGTTATGGCACGTGGCGCGCGCCAGCGGTTTCTACGGTAGCTAAATTGGCTGTTGTGAATAGGCAAACAGCAGAACGTGGAACGGGTGTGATACCCGCTGAGCGGTATCGCAGCGCTCGTTTTGGCCCATATATAGTTTCCCATATTCAGCATGGGGCCAACAAGGTTTGGTTCCCGGCGGATAATTTCGGGCACCCGTGGCGTGCGGTGCGGCTGATATTCGTGCTAGACGGGCAGATAACTTTGCAGGCCAAAGAGCGTACGGCCGTGGTTGGCCCGCGTTGCGCGGCCTTGACCGTGGGGTGGCAGCCGTTGGGGTTTGAAACTGCAGGGGCCCGGGTTATCGAAGTGGATTTCGCAATCGAAAGGGCGCAAACGGGTTGCTCTTTTGAAGAGGATTCCCTGATTATTTGGCAGCCGGAAACCGCTTTGCCCTCGGCCACTTGTGCCGCCTTGCGCGAATTGCTTACCCAGCCCGGTGCCACCGATACAGTGCGCACGGAAACAACTCGGGTGGTGGATCAACTGATCACCTCGGTGGTGTCTTTTCGGCCCAAACCGGCGCCCATTAATGAGTACGGTTTAGCGGACAGAGAAAGTGTTTTAGCGTATTTGCGCGATAACCACACTAATCGGGATTTGTCTTTGATTAGGATTGCAAATCATTTCTCAGTTTCCACCCGAACTTTGCACCGGCTTTTTGAGGATGACACGCAAACCATTTGCTCCCATTTAGCTCAGGAGCGCCTAAACACCGCTCTGACCCGACTCAAGGATTCCGCCTGGGCTTCGTCGAATCTTGAAGAGATAGCAGAGCAATCGGGGTATGCCTCGTCCATGGCTTTGCGGCGCGCAGTGTTGGCGGCCACCAACAAAACGCCTTCGGAGTTCCGCAGTTTTGAGCTCACCAACTCGGTTGCTGGTTGATGATTTTCTCGAAACGTAAGCCAACGCCGGGTTCGGTCAAGGCGCCCGGTTCCGGTAGCGCGGGCGGCCCCAGTTCTGGTGCGCCCGGCTCGGTTGGCGCGGCGGCCCGGTACGGCTTCGACTATTTGCCGGCCGACGAGGTCTATCTGGATTCCGCCTGCCAAACCCTGCGGCCAGCGCCAGTACAAAACGCCCTTTTGGATTACTACCAGAATTACGGCGCTTGCGGGGAGCGGGCGAAATACGACTGGGGCCTCAAGGTTGATGAAAAAGTGGCGGCAGTTCGCAAAAAGGTGCTCCATTGGCTGGAATTGCCTGCCGCTCAATATGCGGTATCTTTCACGCTGAACACCACTTACGGGCTGAACTTGTTGCTAACGCAATTACCGCGTTATAACAAGATTATTACTACGCACACCGAACACAATTCCGTGTTTTTATCCACCATGTCCTACGCCAAGCGGGTGGGCGTGCCGCGCCTGCTGCTGGATAGGGACGCCAACGGCAATGTTTTGTATTCCCCCGCGCAATTAGCCGGGTCTGTGGTGGTGATTTCCGCCATGGACAACGTCACCGGGGCCGCCGTGGCGAATTTGCGCGAATTGGTGCATGACACCCACAAAGCGGGCGGCATTATCATCATTGACGCCGCTCAAGCGGCCGGGCACGCCCCGGAATTGGTCACCAATTTGCCCGCCGACGCAATATGTTTTTCCGCCCACAAAATGTACGGCGCCTCGCTCGGGGTGATTGTGGCCCGCAACGCCTTAATCGAATCCCTAGAACTGTCTTTCTTAGGCGGGGGTCAAGTTTCGGCCGTCAGCGCAGACTCGTACACCCTCCTGAACGAACCCTACGCGCTTTTGGAGCCGGGCTTGCAGGCTTGGGGCGAAATCATCGCGCTCGGGGCCGCCTTGGACTGGATGGCCGGTTATCAGGCCAACGTGGGGGAATCCATTTCGGCGCGGGAGCACCGCCTGGGCACGGCTTTGTATGACGGCATTGCCGCGATTGGGAAGTACAACATCATCAGCCCGCGCGGCTCCTCGATTATCTCTGTGGTGCCAAAGGGCGGGGACGGGCACAGGATTGCGGTATTCTTGTCAAAGGCCGGGATTCGGGTGCGCAGCGGCTTCTTCTGCGCGCACCACTGGCTGCAAGAACAACTCAAGTCGCCGCCTTTGGTTCGCTTCAGCGTGGGGGCCCACAATACGGATGCCGATATTGCAAAAGCAATAGACTATATGGGGAGATTAGCGAAAACATTTTAGGTGTGCTGCTTTGATATAATTATGCGCGTTATTGTTGGTTGCGGGTTTGTTATTCTCTGGGGTAGTTGCCGGTTTGTTTGGGCGAGGAAGGAGGGGCGATGATTTGTATTGCTTCATTTATTTTCTTACTGATATTGGGGGCTTTTTCGGCTAAATACCGGCCGTTGCTAAAGACAGCCTGGTATTGTGTTAC
>JAITCS010000119.1 GCA_031282935.1 Cellulomonadaceae bacterium | reverse complement strand
TTACGGTTCCCGGTCGGGTCAATTGAGAAAAAGTAATCGGGCTGTCCCGGCGCTTTTTGGAAACTATCTATACTCGCGTAATATCCTCCGATTGGATAATTAAGGTTAATACGCATTTCTTCCGCTGACCTGCAAAAACGCATAGACATTGTGCGGGATTGGGCTTTTCGCGGCTACCGCTAAAGCACGAAATAACGCCAGTGGACTAAGCGGCCCAGTCCCCGAGGGCGCCCTCCAAACACCCCTGCGCGGCAGCGATCAGCGGGTGCCGGTCACGCTCGGGCGCGCCCTGGCCCACCCAATACAGCGCGGCCGCCTCCACGAAACCGAAAAACCCCCGCAGCGCATACTCGTGCCGCCGTGCAGCTCGCGGCGCCAACAGGGCGCGCAGTTGCGCCAGGAAATCGGCCTCGGCACTTTGGCGCAGGGCGGCGGCAGCAGCGGGTTCGGAGCCGGGTTGGCGGCGCGGCAACGCCCAGAGCTGCGGGTTCGCCGCCACATGGTCAAGGTAAGCACTGAGCAGCGCGGCGACTTTCGCGTGGACAGGCGTGTGCCGGTGCAGGGCTTCGACCGCTGCGGCGGTACGGTCGGCAAGGTCGGCCTGGGCGGCAGCGATCACGGCCAAATAAAGGTCCTCTTTGTTCGCAAAATACTTGTACACCAGCGCGGATGAGGCACCGACAGCCTCTGCAATGTCACTTATTTTCACCTCGGCATAGGGCGCAGCGGCGAACGCTTCGACTGCGGCCTGCAAAATAGCGTCGCGGCGGTCTCCGGGCTCCATCCGCGTGCGCGGGGAGCGCTCTGAACTGGGCATTTGACATCCTGGCGTTAGTGAACTAGATTTACTACGTTAGTGAATCTGATTCACTAACTTGGACATTGTATTACGAAAGTTGGCAGTGCTCAAATTCGGCAGATTTTTTAGGCCACTATTCGCGCTTTATTGCAGGTTAGGGTGCGCGGTGCAACCGCGCAGTGAATAAGGCAGAAAAACCTGGCGTGGTAACACCACGCCCTTATACCTGAAAATAAAAGTTGAGCAGAAGCCTATAAGTTACCTGCCAGCAAATACAGTAATAAAGAACTAAAGGATCATAAAATGCAAACGATAGCAACCAGATGGTTGAGCGTGTCGAAACCACAAAATAACACTGAACAGTTTATCACGCCGCAACCACAACTGGAAACGAACTGGGCTGATAATTCGATTTGGTGGCATGTGTATCCGCTCGGATTTTGCGGGGCGCCAATTCGGCCAGAATCCAATAACTCTGAGCCTGTTTCTCGCCTAAAACGCCTCACTGATTATCTCGATTACGCTGTCGAATTGGGGGTGACCGGGCTGCTGCTTGGGCCCATTTTCAAGGCGCAAACCCACGGTTACGACACCCTGGACCATTACCAGATTGACCCGCGCCTCGGCACTGACCAAGATTTCGATGACCTCATCACCGCCGCCAATGCGCGCGGCCTACACATTGTGTTGGACGGCGTGTTCTCGCATGTCGGCGTGGATCATCCCTGGCTGCAAGCCGACCTCAGCACTGGCCCGGGTGTGAGTGACTTGTTCGATATTGACTTCTCTAGCTGGGAAACTGCCGGGCACGGCACCCCCCGAGTGTGGGAGGGGCACGGGAGCCTGGCCCGCCTCAATCACGCCAGCGACACGGCCGTGACTTTTGTGGCCGGAGTGATGCGGCATTGGTTGGGGCGCGGGATTGCCGGTTGGCGCCTCGACGCGGCCTACAGTGTACCGCAAACTTTCTGGACCCAAGTGGCGGCGCTAGTGCGCCAGGACTATCCGCAGGCTTGGCTACTCGGTGAAGTAATTCACGGCGACTATTCCGGTTTTGTCGCCGGGAGTGGGGTTGATACCACTACGCAATACGAATTGTGGAAAGCCATTTGGTCAGCCTTGCATGATAACAACCTATTCGAGTTGGACTGGGCAATACGGCGCCATAATGAATTGCTGGACAATTTCATTCCTCACACCTTTATCGGAAATCACGATGTCACCCGAATTGCGAGCAAAATCGGAGCCGAAAAAGCGTTATTGGCTGCCAGTATTCTGTTCACTTTAGGCGGTATTCCCTCGGTTTATGCGGGCGATGAGCAGGCTTTCTTGGGTGTCAAAGAAAACCGACTCGGCGGCGATGATGCGGTACGCCCCAAGTTCCCAAGTTCCCCTGTGGATCTGCGCGGCGACTCCCGAACTTTCGACGCCTACCGCGACCTGATTCGCCTGCGCCGCGACCGCCCCTGGCTCGCCACCGCCAAAACCACCAAACTGGAATTGACCTGCACCAAACTCGTGTATTCCACCTCCGCGACCAGCGGCGATGGTCGCCTCGATGTCGAAATAGACCTCGACGCCAACAAAGCCACCATCTGGGAAAACGCGCAACCCCTCCTCCACCTCTAGGGCATAAGTAGAACTTGGTGGTAGGAGATAGCAAAACGGCCACACTTGGCTTGGATACAGGTTGTGGGTCGCCGTTTCGGCGCTGCGCTTACCCTACTAGTACGGTCCGTAATTCGGTTGATAGTTGGTCAAGTTGGCTTTGAGTGAGTGATGTTTCGCCGCGGTACGAGGCGATATGGTAAATGATATTGTTTCTCGCTTCGCCGGTGACGCAATTCCAAGTTGCCGTGTTGAATAGGTTTTCGCACTCAAGCTGTGACCTGAAATGCTCCATATTGGCAGAATCGCGAACCATAGTAACGGTAATTGAGAAATCTCCAGTGTCGTCACTGATGTCGATATCTCGATACTCGTAAGGGAAAGTCGCCGGATTCAGCGCGTGGTTTGCCTGCCATACGGTATGATTTTGGCACTCAACGTTGAGACCAATCTCTGTAAATCCCGCCACTAAACTTGAGCATAACGAATGGAAATCAGTGGCGAAAGTGTCATCATAAGTTGGCACGACTACCGGTGGAGTTGGTTGAGCTGGTTCAACTATGGTCGGTGTTGCTTCCGGGGGTGCCGCAATATTTTGGTCCACTGAACCAGTTGTATCCGCAGGTGCACTTAAGATTCCCGGTAATACTGGTAATATCAAGATAGCCAATATGGCAGATAGCATCTTATGTCGCATTATCCAACTTTTTACCTTCCCCAGAAATCGCTCAGATGTCACGTTACTATCCGGGTAAATTGGCGTTTTTGATTTCATAGAAATAGGCTACCCCCCCCGCCACTGAGCAAGATGCCACGCCAAGGTGGCGCGTCTTGGAACACCGATTTCTCTCAACCATGAGAACTCGCGCCCAAGCTGGTTAGCGCGGAGCCGTCGCCGCACCCAGGCTATGGCCTGCTCTTGGGTCTTTGACCCTCGTCAGGGTCAAGAACAGCTTTCTAGGGCCGTTACCAGCCTCTGAGCGGGGATTGGTTCGCCATTTGGCCAGATTGTTGGTATTGGCATTAGGTTAGTGTTCCATATCTCTTCAATTTGCTCGGAGGTTAGCCACCTTCCAGCAAAAAGGAGCGAATATGAATTGCTGAAAAACATGTCACGCCAAAAGGCTATTGCTGGCTTAACTAGTTCAGCGTCAACTTTGATGTCTTTTACAAATGCGTACCTGAGCAAATCACGCGCTGCGAGTGCCCACTCGCCACCATGTTCAGAGAGATATATTTCCTGCTGTAGGTACTCTGGCAATTCCCCGACTTGCTCTGCGATGCGCGTTTCGAGTTCTTTTTCCCACTCATTCATTTCATTCCAATCATCAAAATCCCGCGCTTCCATAACTACCTCCCGGGGTATACTTCTATTAGCCGCGAGACCGTGGTATCACGGCAATGCTAAATGTTGGTAGCCCAGAAATGTAGCAGCTACAAGAATAGTGCAGTAGCAACGCGGCGTTATCGTGTTGGGCTAAGGGGTGAGATTTGACCAATTTAGCTGTCGTAATAGGCCGTGCATGAATACGGGGCTTTAGGACGGATTTATTAGGCGGGAACCTGTTCTTGGGTTTGTCTGGTGGGGATTAGGATTGGTTCGCCGTTTGGCCCTATTGTTAGCGACGGCATTAGGCTCGTATCCCAAATCTCTTCGATGTCGGCTGGTGTGAGCCAACGCCCCGCAAACAAGGCTGAACTGAAATCGTTGAAGAATTGGGGGCGCCAAAACGCGATTGCCGGTTTGACTAGATCGGCAGCGATGGGAATATCTTTCACAAAAGCAAACTGAAGTAAATCATATGCAGCCATTGCCCATTCGCAACCATGCTCGGAGAGAAATACTTCATACGCTAGGTACTCTGGCAATTCCCCGACTTGCTCTGCAATACGCGTTTCGAGTTCTTTTTCCCGTTCATTCATTTCATTCCAGTCATCAAAATCTCGCGCTTCCATTACTACCTCCTTACATAGATTTTTTATCGGGCTTTTACTTGATCCTAACATGTGCTGGATTGAAATTGGATGGTTAGCGGTTTTAGGCTTTATTGAAACGGGGTAGTTTGGGTGGTTGATTTGGCGAGTGCGGCTGATTTGCGCTGGGTGATAGGGCAAATTCGGCCAGGAGGTGCTTATGCGGTGCGCCTGAAAACAGTCGGGGTGTTTGCCTGTAGGCTTTAATGTGGGTGTGTATGTACCCAAAAGCATTGCCAGCGCGAATTACGCGGCCCCTACTAGCGGTATTGCCTCCCGACGCCACATGGCTAAACCACTCGCTTTATTGACACTCGGTGCCATCGCACTCACCGGGTGCGCCCCCTTTTTCAACGCCGCTGGGGCAAATTCTACTCCAGCGGCCTCGGCGACCGGCTCAGATAGGACACCGTTGCCCGAGCAATCCTTGCCGACCACCGGACAAGACCTCGTTGAACCACAACAGATCACGGCCGCTCAAGCTCTTACCATCGCCACGGCCCAAATTGAGGACAGCGAGTTTCGGGAACTCGCCCTTGAGGTTGGTGACAACGGCACCGCGACCTATCGGGTGCTCGTGGTCAGCGCCACGCAAGACGTGGTGGTAACGGTCGACGCGGCGACCGGGACTGTGCTCGCCATGAGCGTCACTTCCGCAAATGCCGATTCGGTGTCCGAGAATACCT
>JAITCS010000105.1 GCA_031282935.1 Cellulomonadaceae bacterium | reverse complement strand
AAGAGCATAAAGAGTGCGCCGTTGGCTCGGGTCATGCGGCGGCCCACTAAGCAGGTGACCACGGTAAGCAGCGCAACAACCACGAGAATCGGGAGGTTCACATAGATAAGGCTTGGATCAAGCACGGCTCCCCCGCGCCCGGCGAATAGCAGTGGCACGCCAAGTATTAGGGTCAGATTCATTGTGCAGGAACCGAGCACGTTTCCAACGGCAATGCCTTCATCGCCTCGAATACTAGCCATTAGGGTGGTGGCTAGCTCCGGCACTGAAGTCCCTATGGCAACCACAGTTAGGCCGATGATTGTTTCGGAAACGCCCATCGCTTCAGCGATTCCAATGGCACCATCGAGCAGCCACTCGGCTCCAAGCAGCACCAGCCCAAGGCCAGCCAAGGTGAGCAGCACGTCCAGTGCGGCCCACTTGGAGCCTGAACGCAAAGGTTCGTGGGAAATTGGGGAGTCTGACACCGGAATAGTGTTAGCCTCGGTAATGCCCGTTCCGATGTCGCTTGAACCTGCTACGGTCGTAGCATTTACAGCGGGGATGGAACCTGTCACCGCCGCTATATCCAGCATTGGGTCAATAGCTTCCCTATTTCGGGCTGTAACCAGCACCAACACTAGGTAAGCGATTCCCGCCAAAGCCAGAAAAACCCCAGTACCGAACCCGAAAGGTCCAAGTAACGCCAACACCAAAACAACCACTGATATTCCAGCCATTACAGGCAAGTCCAGCCGTACCAACTGAGTGTCAACAAGTATTGGCCTGATTACGGCGGCCAGCCCCAAAACCAGCAGTATGTTCACCAGATTGGAGCCAACAATGTTGCCGACCACCAAGGAGCCAGCACCTCGGCGCATCCCGTCAATTCCCACCGCTAACTCAGGCAGCGAGGTTCCTATTGACACTATAGTCAAGCCGATAACCATCGAAGAAACCCGAAGTCGGCGAGCCAACCGGGAACCGAATCGAACAATCAGCTCTGCCCCAGCCACCAAGGCGACAAGACCTGCAGCAACCAGGAACACCAACACGAAAGGTTATTCCCCCTCGGCCTTCCGAGGCCGGTTCAGCAACAGTGGCGCCAAATCGTCAACCTTTATCTTGCCGGTCAACACCCCAACCACCGCAGCAGTGATAGGCATGTCCACACCCAAAGATTGAGCAAGTTCTAGCACAGATTCGGAGGACTTCACACCCTCGGCGGTGCCACCCGTGGCTGGGAGCGCCTCTTCAAGCGACATTCCTCTACCGATTCTCTCGCCCAAAGAGTGGTTACGGCTCAAAGGGGAGGCGCAAGTGGCGGTGAGGTCACCCATGCCAGCCAAACCCATAAAGGTAGCGGGCTTGGCGCCGAGGGCCAAACCCAGGCGCGTAATTTCGGCGAGACCACGAGTAACCAAGGTGGCGATGGTGTTCCAGCCATACCCGGCGCCGAAAGCGATGCCCACTGCAAGTGCGATAACGTTCTTGATGGCGCCGCACAATTCAACACCCACCACATCGTCATTCGTGTAAGGGCGGAAGTAAGAGTTTTGGCAGGCTTCAGCCACAAACGCGGCAGCCGCCGGGTTTGTCGAGGCTACGACAGTCGCGGCAGGCTGCTGCTGGGCAACCTCAGTAGCCAAGTTCGGGCCAGAAATGGCGACAATTCGGTCGTCTGGCACCTGTAAAGCCTCACTGGCGACCTGGGTCATAAGTTTCCCGGTGCCGAGTTCCACGCCTTTCATCAGGCAGGCTACGATAGCGTCAGGTTCAATTAGTTCCGCCATCGGTTCCAGAGCTTTGCGCGCCACCTGAGCTGGAACAGCCAAAATCACCAACTGGGCGCCAGCCAAAGCCGCCACTGGGTTAGAGGTTCCCTTGATGCTCTCGGGCAATTCCACCCCTTTGAGGAACATCGTGTTGCGGTGATTGACTTGGATATCCTCGGCAACCTCAGGCTCCCGCGCCCACAACCGCACCTCGCACCCGGCGTCTGCGAGCACCTTAGCAAAAGTGGTTCCCCAAGCCCCAGCGCCCACAACCGTAGCCACTATCTGTTTTGGCGATTCCGTCATATTGTCACCTTATCCTAAAATGTCCTGATCGGTTCAGCGGCCCACGAATATGTTCCGCGTGACCCTACACAAATTGGGGGTTCCTATGGCCGAACTAGCGGCGGATAGGTTTGCTGCTTCTTTTTGTATTCGGGGTGCAAATGTAAATCAAAGCGCCGCACAGGCGGGGTCTCCCCGCGCAACTCCCCCACAATATTCGTAACTGCGTCCATGATCTTTGAGGTGGCTGCGCGCAACAATTCGGCTGTGATCGGCTTATCGTAGAACTCCGAAAGGTCAACCGGCGGCCCCGCCTTTAGCGTCACTGTCTTTCGTGGAAAAGCCTTCAATACCCGCGAATACCGCCCCAATATGTTTGTGGCACCCCATTGCCCAATAGGGATAACCGGAACGCGGGTTGCCAACGCAAGGCGAGCCACCCCAGTCTTCCCCTCCATCGGCCACAAATCGGGGTCACGAGTCAAAGTGCCTTCGGGGAATATCCCCACGCATTTGCCTTCGCGCAACAACTTCTCAGCGATATCCAAAGAATTGGCGGCCTTGTCAGAACCACGTGAAACAGGAATCATCCCACTATCGCGAAACATTAGGCCAACAACCGGCACTCTAAACAGCACCTGCTTAGCAAAGACGTGAGGTTTATACCCGTTATCGAAAAGGTACTCGGTAAAGGTAATCCCATCTAGTTCACTGGCGTGATTGGACACGGCAATGAAACCGCCGGACTTTGGCAGATTCTGTGTACCCATGTATCGCAGCCGACACACTGGTGCCAGCAACCCGGAAGTGAGCGAGGTGAGGGCGCGCCCAGCAACTTTATCGGGATGAGCGCGTTTAGGCCGCACTACTACTTGTCCGGTGGTATCAGGCAGCAAGGCTCGCTTCTTCCTCTTCCAGCTCCTCGAAATGAGCACCGAGAGCGATCAACTTCTCGCGGAAATTCTCATACCCTCGGTCAATCAGCTTAATGCCTCGCACCGTGGAGCGCCCCTCGGCCGCCAATGCGGCGATGAGGTGGGAGAAACCGCCGCGCAAATCGGGCACGGTAATGTCTGCTGCCCGCAAAGGCGTGGGCCCGGAAATGACGGCAGAGTGCCGGAAGTTGCGCTGCCCAAACCGGCACTTACGCCCGCCCAAACACTCGCGGTACACCTGAATGTGGGCACCCATCTGCCGCAACGCGTCAGTGAAACCGAACCGATTCTCATAAACCGTTTCATGCACAATGGAAAGGCCGTTGGCCTGAGTTAACGCCACCACCAAAGGCTGCTGCCAGTCGGTCATAAAGCCGGGGTGAACGTCGGTTTCCATCACAATGCCATGCAGCGTATCGCCACCCGGATGCCAGAACCGAATACCATCCTCCAAAATCTCAAACTCCCCGCCCACCTTGCGGTATATGTTCAAGAAAGTCATCATTTCTTGCTGCGTGGCACCCTTTACGGTAACATCACCGCCGGTAGCCAAAGCCGCAGAAGCCCAAGAGGCCGCCTCAATACGATCAGCCAAAGAATTGTGCACATAACCGTGCAGTTTCTCAACACCCTCAATTCGGATAACCCGGTCAGTATCCACCGAAATGATTGCGCCCATCTTTTGCAGCACCGCAATTAGATCCATAATTTCCGGCTCCACGGCAGCGTTACTCAATTCGGTGATGCCCTCGGCCTCAACAGCCGACAACAATAACTGCTCGGTAGCGCCCACCGAAGGATACGGCAACTCAATCTTGGTGCCCTGCAACCGCTTCTTTGCTTGCAAGTGAATACCGTGCTCTGTCTTTTCAACAGTGGCACCCATCTGACGCAAAATCTCCAAGTGGAAATCAATCGGGCGATCCCCAATGGCGCAACCGCCCAAATCTGGGATGAAAGCCTCCCCCAACCGGTGCAGCAACGGCCCGCACATCAAGATCGGAATACGACTTTGGCCCGCGTGCGCATCAATTTCGGTCGCCCCGCAGTTGACCACGTCGGAGGGATCCAACGAAATGGTGCCCGCCTCGGCGTCATACTTAACCGCCACCCCATGCAGCCCGAGCAGGTCGGAAACCACCTGCACGTCTTTAATACTGGGCACATTCTTCAACAGGCTCGGAGTTTCCCCCAGCAATGCCGCGACCATGGCCTTGGACACGAAATTCTTGGCCCCGCGCACCGTGATGGTGCCTTTCAGCGGATGGCCACCCTCAACAACCAGCACTTCGCTCATATCTTTACCCTGTTTCCCTTGCTCAGCCATGGGGTTCGCTACAATTCTTAGCACACTCTACGGCGCGACGGTTAAAAACCGGCGACACTTGGCGCCGACACTCTTTGGGTGTCACTCTAATGACGACTAACCCCATTATCTTTTTGCTGGCCTTGCGTGTCGTAGTGACACAGCCCACATTACCGGGCAAAGATGGGGTAGCCAGACAGCGGGCGCCCCGGCAGGCGTGGGCGCGCTGTGGCCTAATCTGTGAAGGATAATGGATGAGCACTTATCTCGATGATCTCTTTACCACCGTGCAAAAGCGTAACCCTGGGGAAACCGAATTTCATCAAGCGGTTAAAGAGGTATTCGATTCACTAGAACCGGTACTAGAAAAGAATCCGAAACTGGTTGAAGAAGCCGTTTTGGAGCGTTTGCTAGAACCGGAACGTCAAGTTATTTTCCGCGTGCCGTGGGTTGATGATGAAGGTAATGTCCAGGTTAATCGTGGTTTCCGGGTGGAATACAATTCGGCCCTGGGCCCGTACAAGGGTGGTTTGCGTTTCCACCCTTCAGTTTATTTAGGTATTGTGAAGTTCTTGGGCTTTGAGCAAATCTTCAAGAACGCCCTAACTGGTTTGCCTATTGGTGGCGGTAAGGGCGGTTCCGATTTCGATCCGCACGGGAAGTCTGACCGCGAAATCATGCGGTTCTGCCAGTCATTCATGTCGGAATTGTTCCGTCATATCGGCGAATACACGGACGTGCCCGCTGGGGATATCGGCGTGGGTGGCCGCGAAATTGGTTACCTCTTTGGCCAATACAAGCGCCTCGCTAACAAGTATGAGGCTGGCGTTCTCACCGGTAAGGCCCTGCCTTTGGGCGGTTCCTTAGTGCGCACCGAGGCCACAGGTTATGGCCTGGTAATGTTCGTGGAGCGCATGTTGGCTACCAAGGGCGAAACGCTGCAAGGCAAGCGCGTGGTGGTTTCCGGTTCCGGTAACGTTTCGATTTACGCTATAGAAAAGGCGCAACAGTTAGGCGCTAAGGTTGTTGCTTTCTCGGATTCATCTGGTTATGTACTTGATGAAGACGGCGTCGATTTGGCGCTTTTGAAGAAAGTCAAGGAAGTTGATCGTGGTCGCGTAGCCGATTACGTCAAAGCTCGGCCTTCTGCCGAATTGGTTACGGGTGGTTCCATCTGGAATGTGCCTTGCGACATTGCTTTGCCTTGCGCTACTCAGAACGAATTGGGCCTGGGCGCTGCCAAGAAGCTAATTGATAATGGCGTTGAGGTTGTCGCTGAGGGCGCAAACATGCCTACCACCCCGGAGGCAACTGAGGCGTTCCAAAAAGCTGGCGTACTGTTCGCACCGGGCAAGGCCGCTAACGCCGGTGGCGTTGCCACTTCCGCTTTGGAAATGCAGCAGAACGCGGCTCGGGACACTTGGACTTTCGAGGAAACCGAAGCCAAGTTGCAAGACGTTATGAATAACATTCATGACGAGGCTTTGGCTGCGGCGCAGGAGTACGGCTTCCCTGGGAACTATGTGGTCGGCGCTAATATCGCTGGCTTCCAGAAGGTTGCCGATGCCATGCTGACCCTGGGTATCATCTAGGCTAAATCGGCAGATTTCGCGTCATACTAGAGTGGGGTTGCCGGAGGCTTTTGACCTTCGGCAACCCTTACTCTTTTGCCCTGTTGCATAATTTAGTTCAACGATTAGGCAGATTCGCTTTCGCTCTCGCTTGTTTTTCGCTTTGGACAGGTTCGAGCCGGTTCGGGTTAGCTCGGGCGCGTAGCCGGGCTGGACTTTGCAGTCAGTTCGGGGTCGCGTTCAACAATATCGCCTAAAGCTTCATCTATTGCCGCCATGTCGTCCAACGGAATTGCGACACCCGAGGCTTTTACGGTATCAACTAATTGCTCGGGGCGTGAAGCACCGACAATGGCAGCCGAAACATTAGGATTCTGCAACACCCACGCAATCGCTAATTGGGGCATTGTCAAACCCAAATCTTGAGCTATCGGTTTCAGGTTTTGCACCCGGGTGAGCACGGGGTCATTCATATAGCGGGCAATCATATTTGCGCCGCCATTGACATCGGTGGCGCGTGATCCAGCGGGTGGTTCTTGGCCGGGAAGATATTTGCCCGATAACACCCCTTGCGCCATCGGAGACCATACGATTTGGGAAATCCCGAGTTCTTCTGAAGTGGGCACTACTTCATCTTCAATAACGCGCCACAACATGGAGTATTGGGGTTGATTTGAGATGATCGGAACACCCAACTCACGCGCAATCTTTTGCCCCGCTCGAATCTGATCCGCTGTCCATTCAGAAACCCCGATATATAATGCTTTGCCTTGCCGCACCACATCAGCGAAGGCCTGCATGGTTTCCTCAAGCGGAGTTTCATGATCAAAACGGTGAGCCTGATAAAGATCCACATAATCGGTACCCAATCGCTGCAAGGAGCCATTAATGGACTCCATAATGTGCTTTCGGGACAGCCCGGAATCGTTCGCGCCGCCAGGGCCGGTGGTCCAATAGACCTTAGTGAAGATTTCGAGGGACTCACGGCGTTGACCCTTGAGCGCCTCCCCCAAAACGGCCTCAGCTTTGGTGTTAGCGTACACGTCGGCGGTGTCGAAACTCGTGATGCCCAGTTCGAGTGCTTGCTTGACGCATGCAAGGGCGGCTTCGTTCTCCACCTGGGAGCCGTGAGTGAGCCAGTTGCCGTAAGTGATTTCGCTGATTTTCAGCCCGGAATTGCCAAGGAATCGGTAGTTGACCACCAGCCAACCTTACGCCCCAGCCCTGGTTAGCGCCAGAGTGGGCGGCGCTATTGGCGTGCCAGGCCTAGAGTTTTACGCTCTCAACGATTTAACACTCGCTAAAAGGCGCGGGTCGGCGATTTTTGCCGCAGACGAGGCTATTATAGGTTTATGGCACAAAAAGCTAAGGCGGCAGACGCCATAATTGCTAAGCAGCGCAACATCGCTGGGGATCTCGGGGTGCCTTGGGATCAGCAGGCGAAAGCGGCTGAGGTTGTGGCGGTAAAGAAGCAGCGCGGTTTGCGGGTTTCATTCAACTCCCCTGTTATATTGACGTTTGCGCTGATTTCGTTGCTCGCTTTAGGTCTGGGATACCTCCCAGGCGATATCACTCGGCGGCTGTTTTCGGTGTATCGTTCCCCATTTACTGATTGGCTCACCTACCCTCGTTTTTTCTTGCACGTTTTAGGGCATGCGAATCTCAGTCATTATGTTTCTAACCTGATGCTGCTTTTGGTGCTCGGGCCTCCGCTGGAGGCGCATTACGGTTCGCGCACTTTGGTGGAAATCATTGCTATAGTGGCGCTGGTTTCGGGGTTGGTCAATTTCATTTTCTTCCCAGGCGCGGCATTGCTTGGAGCCAGCGGGGTGGTTTTCGCGTTTATCGTTTTGGCTTCGATGATTGGAATGAGGCACGGTACAATTCCGTTAACCATGATATTCGCAGTGTTGTTGTGGATAGGCACAGAGGTTTGGAACATGATTTTTGTGACCAATAATGTTTCCGAACTCACCCACATCATTGGTGGTGCTGTTGGGGCTGCACTAGGTTTCGCCCTGGCAAGGCGGTTTCGGGATACTACGGACGGCCGGAACTCAAAGCAGCTCGAATTGCTGTGAAACTGGGTTTGGGTTGTAGTTGCCGGTCAAATGGGGTGGCCGCCCCCCAACCCGGGAACTCGTTTGATACCCAAGAGAAGTAATCCCCCACGCCCCACAGTGTAACGCCAGTGCAACGGGCGTTTTCGAGGCAAGTTGCGTACGCCTGCTCAAACCATTCGGCTTGTTGTGCCAGGTCAGCGGCAGTGGCCTGCCCGTCACCATCCACTGGGAATCTGATGTCGAGTTCGGTGATTTCGCTGTCCAAACCTAAATCCGAAATGAATTGCATGTTCTCGCCTAGCGCGGTTGGGAATCCGGAGTCTGAATCAATGTGCCCTTGGAAACCGAAACCGTCAATCGGTGCCCCCGCCGCCACTAGTTCAGGCAGGTATTCGGTGTACTTTTGCCATTTCGCGTTGTCCCATTCCACGCTGTAATCGTTGAGGTACAATTTGGCGTTTGGATCAGCCTCATGGGCCCAACGGAATGCGTCGGCGATAATATCCGGGCCTAACCTGTCTATCCAAGGGTTTTCGCTGCGCCATTGCCCGTTGTCGTCAATAACCTCGTTTGCGACGTCCCATTGCGCTATTCTGCCCTGATAACGCCCGACAGTGGTTTTGATGTGATCCTCAAGCACTGCCCGCAAATCGTCATCTGAAAGCGAGAACACCCAGCCTGGCAAATCTCGGTGCCACAGCAGGGTGTGGCCGCGCACGCGCATCCCGTTTTCCTCGGCGAAATCCACCATCGCGTCCATGTCGTCGAAATTGTAGGCGTCAAGGCGCGGATGAATGGTGTTCCATTTCGCCTGGTTTTCCCCAGTGATGGAGTTGAATTGGGTCGAAATGATTTCGCGCAAAGGTGGCATTGTCAAATATGGCCAATACCTGCCCATTTGGCCGCCGCCTTGGGCAATAGTGCCCACGTAGAATCCTGCTGGGGCTACCTCGCGCAGGGTTGGGGTGAGCGCAATCTCGGTTTCACTGCCAGCGGTGCCCGCATCCGGGGTGCCTGCGTTGCCTGAATCCGGGGCCGGGGCGGTAGAAGTCGGTTCCGCGCCCGGTGTCTGGGCTGGTTGCGCCGACGTAGCACAACCACCGACCAGCACGAGGCAGGACAAAAACCCGGTAGCAGGAGCTTTGAATGAGGCCAACCTGAGGCTACGCATACCTCAGATATTAGGTTCTTTGCGCACTTTCAGCCACTTAAAGGGTTGCTGCTAAATCTGATTTCACCTGCGCGGTAGCACCGCGCACCCAGGCACTGCGAATTATTGTTGGCACTCCCCCAAAAAAATACGATGCCGGGCGAGAACTAACTCCAGCGGCCCGTCATTTCGCGGATTTCGTCCATCGCTTCCCAATGCCAGGGCTGTGGGTTTATGCCGCCTGGCACCGCCCAGAAAGCGTGGCCCCAGCCGAAGCGGCGCGCGTTGGCGCTCATCCACTGGAACTCGGAGGTGCCGAAATTGACCATTTGGCCCCCGAAATCAACGGCCAAACCCCAACCGTGATTTGAGGTGCCGGGATTGGGGCGATAACCGGAACGCACCACTAAATCGCGGCCGAAATGTGCGCGGAAAGCATCATTTAGCGCAACTAGGGAAGGGATTACATCACAACGCATAGTAAAACGCGGCGAAAATGGAATTGGGCATAAGGCCTCGGCAGGTAAGCGCCCATTTCCGTGTGCCCGCGATATTGCCACCATCCGCTGCCTAATAGTGGCGTGATAAAGTTGCAATGCAATTTCGGCGGCTTCAACTTCGCTTGCAACCCAATTATCGAATTCGGTGGCTAACTGCTCCACGGTAAGCGCCTCGGTGGGCTGCCCAACCCTAATTGCGCTTCTACCTGCTGGCGCATAAGTCGCGCGCCCGTCAACTATCATAGTGTTAGCAGTAATTCCCTGATAACTCGTTTCGATATCCGGCGCCACGAGGGTTACGGTTGGGGATCCTATAAGCAGCGAAATCCAGGCCTTAGCGGCATAAGTGATTTGGGCTGCTAAAGCGTTCGCATCATCAGGCAATAGAACTTCCGCAATATCAAGGTATTCCGGGTTGTCCGATTCGCCAACTAAACTAGCGGATACGGGCGCAAAAATGCCGTGCCTTTCACTGGCCGTTTGTAAGGAGGGCAGTAAGGAGCCGTCGAATTCTATCTCGTGCGCGCTCGCTATCGGAACGAATACTGCCAAAAGATTGTTTAGCGAAATGATAGCCTGCGGATCAACGCCCACGCTGGCGGGCGGAACCACGGACACTTGCGGAGTAAATTCTAAAGCTAATTCGGAAATCTCAATCGAATTACGCGCTATCGGGACTTCCCCGCTGCCGCCGCTTTTATCTGAGGCACTTCCGAGCATGGAAACAGCAAGAATACCGCCAACAGCGCCCGCCGCCACAAGCCCCATAATGGGCGCAGCAAACCGGCGCGACCGTGCCCGCATTTTGCCCACCTTACTATTTTCTGCCAAAGATCCTGCCAAAGTATTTCTTGCCAAAGCATACCGGAGATTGGCTTTTAATGGCCTGCGCTTCAAAGCCAATCCGAGCTAACCTTTCAACGCCAGCCCGCGCTAATCGCCATACCCATTCCAGACCGGTGTCGAAACCTGCTCTTTGTCATGCTTTTCGGAGTTTCGAGGGTCATCGGCGTATCGCAACCGCGCAGGCATAACGCGCCCAATCCCCCGCGCGTCAATGGGTGGCTGCGGCACCACGGAATACCGAGGGATTCTCGAAAGACGCGCCGAAGCGGTAGGGCCGATAAACACCTCATTCGGCTCTGCGATACTGGTAATCCGCGAGGCCAGATTCACCCCAGGGCCAAAAATGTCGCCTTGAGTGGCCAAAACCCGCGTCCAAACCATGCCAACTCGCACCGGGCCGCAGGAATCCGTCATCCCCGAAGCTGCGAGGCCAAGAGCAACCTCAGCGCCCGCTTCCAAATTATCCGCGACAAAAAACACGGCATCACCAATAAAATTAATGATACGCCCACCGCGACTATTAATGATATCCCAGGCTTTATCATGGAACTCACGGATCAGTTCAGCGAATTGTCGCGTGGTGGCCGATTCAGTTCGAGCGGTGAAATCAACTAAATCCGCGAATCCGACCGCGCGCACCAAAGGATAATCAAGGTCGTCGCTATGCAACCCGCGCAAAGTAATAGCACCAGTAGTAAGGCGATGGGTGGCCGCCAAGTATTTACGACGCCAAATGTGCTCCACAATTGGAAGAATTTCGGCGGCTTGATGGGGAGCCATTTCAGCGGCAATAATACGGGACTCAGTATCGCTAATATCGTTTTGATTCCAAATGGATTCGATAATAGATTCGACTTGTTGCATCGCCATATTCTCCAGGCGACCCGCAATGCTCCGAATCATTGACGCCAATTCGTTCCGGCTCAACCCCTGCCGAGCCGCGAAATCAGCCGTGTAACGCACCATGTTGACGTCGGAATCCGCGTAGCGCACCTCGTCAATCCCCCGAGGCACGCGACCGAGCCACCGCGCAATGTCCAGCACAAACTCCACTGAGGTGCCGCTGCGTTCCGCCACTTCCTCAACAGTGTATTTGATATCCCCGCCGAGAATCTCCGGGTCAATCTTGGAGTCAACCTGCGCCATCTTGGCGAACGACAGCGCCGGGACAATCGGAATGGCCCCTGTTTCGCGGGCTTTGGCCGACTGCGCCTGTGCTGACTCGGTTTCAGGGGATTCTTGCACTGGCTGCCACTTTCATTCTCGGCTGTGACCTGCTATTTCATGGCCTGCTATATATCATAGGGTGCGCGATACTGGGATCGAACCAGTGACCTCTTCGGTGTGAACGAAGCGCGCTACCGCTGCGCTAATCGCGCCCAAAGGCAGACACCATGACGACTTGAAACGTTGCATAGTCACAAGACTAGTGGTGTCCGTGCGCGATACGGGGTTCGAACCTGTGACCTCTTCCGTGTCAAGGAAGCGCGCTACCACTGCGCCAATCGCGCAAACAACCCGCAAGCCAGCGCGCTGTCTGCAATCCTTGCCCGCAGCGGCAGGCTAAGACCTGAGCGGATGACGAGACTCGAACTCGCGACCCCGACCTTGGCAAGGTCGTGCTCTACCAACTGAGCTACATCCGCATATGCAACTTGCTGAACTCTACACCCCCGCCGCGCGGGCGTCCAGCTACTTTGCGCGTGTTGCGTTAATCTTTGCCCTCAGGCGCTCGGTGGTCGAGGAATTTTCACCCGAAACCTGCCTTACGCCTACCTTATATCGGAAGCGGATGCCACTATGCTAAGAGTATGAGGTGGCGGGCTTGGTTCTTGGGCGCGGTTGGTTTTGTGGCGCTTTGGGTGCTGGCCTCGCTGGCCGGCTGTGGCACGCCCTCAACTGTTGGCGCCCCCCAGCCTGGGGACCAGGGCAGCGCCTCAGTGGCGCCGGAAGCGCCGGTGGGGTCAGGATCGCTAGTGCCGCCGGTGGTGCTAGAGCCATCGGAGCCACCCGAAACAGTGCACAAACCCAGCGAGCTGATAAACATGTGGCGGGTTGCGGCCAACGGCGAATCCGAGGACACCTGGCTGCGCCTGGAAGGTTCCAGTTACGCTTTATGGCGACCCTGCGGCCCAATCTTTGGCGGCTGGCGGGCGAGCACGACCGAGTTCCTCGCCTCTGCGCCAGACGGGTGGGTGGGGCCTTGCGAAACCCCGGGCGATATTCCGTGGCTCACTTCGACTGCCACTTATGAGCGGACGGCAGATGGTTGGCTGCTGCTCGACGAATCCGGCACTGAAACGGCCACCTTGCGCCTGGACGGCATACCTCCAAGCCACCCTGACGTCTGGGATGCGCTGCTCGAACCTCCTGAAATCACTGCGGAGCTGTTGGCATTTATGAACGACCGCCCCGCGCCTCTTGCGCCCCATTTACGCGCCGCCACCTCGCAAGATTTGGTCGGATACTGGGTGCCGCTGGACGACTTTCCGACTCGGCCATTTGTGGAGTTTGACGCCGGGCCGCCGCGCACTTGGGCGGGCTCCGACGGCTGCAACGGCGTGGGCGGCGTGTGGCGGTTAGGTAACGGCGGTTGGCTGCTCGCCACCTCGGGGCCGCAAACCGCAATCGGCTGCGAGGGGGTGCCCATGAGCGCGTGGGTCAGCGACGCCGCTCGTGCGGGTTTTGACGGTGACGAATTGGTGCTGCTCGACATGTCGGGGGCCGAACTGGGGCGCCTGCGCCGAGGCTCGCCCGCTTAATGTAGTCCTTTTTCTGAAAGTGTCTGGGAGCCTTTGCGCAGATTCGGGCGACTAGACATTCCAAGCGCCAACGTAACCCCTGAGCGCGCCACCAGACCGCGCCACAGGTTCCGGTTCCCATGATCCCTAGCAATCTGAGGTATTCTAGTGCCAACTTGGTGGGTTGCCCGAGTGGTTAGGGGCCGGTCTGCAAAACCGTTCACACGGGTTCAAATCCCGTACCCACCTCCAATACCGACGGAGTTCGGAAATCAGAGATTGCACGGCGGGCTTTGGACGAGTATCTTGATAAGATTCCTAACTAGCTAATATCTCGTTGCGTGAGGATTGCCAAGCGGTTCAGGTGGGTGCTTAGTGTGGGGCGCAGACTTGCTCTAGGGCAAGAGGTAGGAGCACCCACTCGGCCTGTTCCATGACGCGCCGCTGCAAGGCCTCGGGGGTGTCGTCGGGGCGCACTTCAACGGCCTGTTGGGCAATTATCGGGCCGCCGTCACACTCCTCGGTGACGAAATGGACAGTGGCGCCAGTCAGTTTGACCCCGCGCTCCAGGGCCGCCTCGTGAACGCGCAGGCCATAAAACCCTGCCCCCCCGAACGCGGGGAGCAGGGCGGGGTGAATGTTGATGATTCGGTTGGGGAAACGCTGGACAAAGTCGGCGCTCAGGATGGACAAGAACCCGGCGGTGACGATGTAGTCAATTTGGTGTTCCGCAAGCAGTTCCAGGGCCCGAGCCTCGAAACCGGCTAGGCCGAGTTGCTGGCGCGGAATCACGAAAGCGGGAATACCTGCTCTTTCGGCCCGCTCCAGCGCGAAAACCCCAGGTTTGCTTGAAATAACCAAGACGATTTCACCGCTGCGCAGCAACCCCGAGGCTTGGGCGTCAATAAGGGTTTGCAGGTTTGTGCCTCCGCCCGAAACGAACACGGCGATGCGCTTGACCATAACCCACTTAGCCTTCCCTGCCAAACGGCAACCTTCACCGAAAAACCGCTAGAGCCTGCAAGCTGAAAGAACCGACAACGCCCACTAATTTTACAATATCGTAAAACCACCCAATAAAAGCGAAACCCACACGCGGCACGCAGTGGCAGGCGTTCAGTTCGCGCCACATTCTGGCAGTTGGCGGGGCAACATGTCGCAATCCGGTGAGTTGCGGCAATTACTTTACATGTTCACAGAGCAAACATGGGATTTCCGGGTTAGGCAAAAAAGCGGTGCCGCCCTTCACTTGCGCGGTAGCACCGCGCTCCTTGGCCTGGTATTCCAGTTTCACACTATCCTAAAAAACAAACACAAAACACAGACGG
>JAITCS010000206.1 GCA_031282935.1 Cellulomonadaceae bacterium | reverse complement strand
CCAAACAAGCAGGAGTTTCACGATTCCACTAATCACGACACCTGGAATTTGACGGCAGCCGGGGTGCTCGGGAAATCCTCCAACACTGGCATGATACAAATATCAGAGGCTATTCCTTCGAGTACATTGTATGACTATTTCAAGAAGTTCCAATTAGGGGAGTTCAGCGGTTTAGGTTTGCCCGGTGAATCGCGGGGTAAAGTGCATGAGGTCGCCAAGTGGGATGGCCGCACCAAATACGCAGTGGCTTTCGGGCAAGGTTTAACTGTCAATGCCATTCAGGCTGTGGGAGTTTATGCCACTGTCGCAAATGGTGGTGTTTATTCCCCGCCCTCGCTTATCCGTGGTATTCGTGAAGCTAGTGCCACTGAGGTTGTCGCCCCCGAGAATAAAGAGCAGATTAAAGTAATTGAGCCGGAAACCGCCGAAACTCTACTAAAGATGATGGAATTGGCTACCTCCGATGAAGGCACTGCGCGCACTGCGCAAATTCCTGGCTACCGAATTGCGGGCAAATCTGGCACGGCCGAACTTAAGCATGACGGCAAAACCACCTATTTCTCCTCATACATTGGTGTGGTTTCTGCTGATGATCCCAAGTTCACCGTAGCGGTGTTTATCCGAAATCCCAAGGGCCAAATCTTTGGTGGTGTGGTTGCGGCTCCAGTGTTCCGCGAGGTGGCCAGTTTCTTGATCCAGAACCGCGAAATGGCCCCGAGCACGCCAGACCCGAAGCCGCTTGCCATGTGGTGGGAGTAGGCATCAAGCAAGACAACGAGTGTGGTGGGTGTAACAGATAATTTTCCCCGTGGCGAACCCCGAAAATCCCCATTTACACGGGGAGGACGGATAGGGTCATGGTGTGACAAATTCTTCGCGCCTGCGGCCAGAGAAAACGGCGCCCAAAAGCGTCGCTGAGCTGGTAGCAAACTTCCCGCTTGAGGTCAGAAGCACCGCAGCCGGGGTCGGCGCCGAGCAGGCGGAGGGTTCCGCTGTCGTCCAAGATGCGACTGACCACAATGCGCAGGCCGATCATCAGGCGCAGGTTGACACCCACTCGCACGCTAGCCCGCAGGCGCAGGCCGACCTCCAGGCGCAGCAGGTCACCGGAATCGCCTCCGACAACCGCGAAATAACGCAGGGCGAGGTTTTTGCGGCGCTGCCGGGCTTCACTGTGCACGGGGCCACGTTCGCTGCGGACGCCGCAAAGCGGGGGGCGGCGGCCATTTTGACCGACGACGACGGCCACACCATCAGCTCGGATTTGGGGGTACCCGCTGATGTACCCGTTTTGGTTTCGCCAGATGTTCGCAAGCACTTTGGCCCCATCGCGGCCCACATTTATGGCGCCCCGGCGCAGCAAATGCAAACTTTTGCAGTTACCGGCACAAACGGCAAAACCACTTCGGTTTATCTTTTGCAGCATATTCTGATGGCTTTGGGGCTAAAGGCCGGGCTGATAGGAACCGTCGAAATGCGTTCCGGTTTGCACCAGTTACCGGCCAAGCTGACCACTCCAGATGCGGCCGATTTGCAGGCGATTCTCGCCACCATGTTTGAGGACGGCGTGCAGGCTCTGGCTATGGAGGTTTCCAGTCACGCTTTGGCAATGCAACGGGTACACGGCGTGATTTATACCGTGGCCGGTTTCACCAATTTGTCGCAGGACCATTTCGATTTCCACGTGACTTTTGACGACTATTTCAACGCGAAAGCCGAATTGTTCACCCCGAAACACGCTCAAAGGGGCGTGGTGGTTATTGACGACGAGTGGGGCCGCAAACTGGCGAAAGCGGCGCAAATCCCCGTTTCCACCCTCGACACCGACTTCCTGAACGCCCAAGACCGCAACAAGTTCGACGCCGATTGGGTGGTCGATAACGTTGTGCCGAGCGGAGGCGGTTCCCAATTCTCCCTGCGTCATAAAGACGGTCGCGAGATCAAAGCGACCACACCGCTGCCCGGCGCGTTCAACGTACAGAACTCGGCCCTCGCCTTGGCGATGGTGATCGAGAGCGGCGTTTCTATCTCGGAACTTCAGGCAGCCTTGGCGAAGGTGGGCGGCCTGAACCCGGTGGTGCCCGGCCGCATGGAGGTCGTCAGCGCGGGCAGCGCTACCGAGCCGCGCGTGATCGTGGATTTTGCGCACAACACCGCCGCGATGACAACGGCATTGCAGTCACTCGCCCGTGACGGGCAGGGTCGGGTTATCGTGCTGTTCGGGGCGGCGGGGGAGCGCGATCAGGGCAAACGCCCGGCGATGGGGGCTGCGGCGGTGGAGTTGGCCGACGTGGTGGTGCTTACCGACGACGACCCGCACCATGAGGATCCGGCCCAGATTCGTGCCGATGTTCGTGTCGGCGCCGAGGCGGCTTTGGCTGCGGCTTCTGGCCAGGGGCGAAAAGTGGAACTGGTGGAAATCGCCGACCGCGCGGAGGCCATCGCCCACGCGATTGCGGTAGCGCAGCCTGGTGACACCGTGCTGCTTGCCGGTCGCGGCCACGAAACTATTCAACAGGTCGGGGACGAGGACATTTTGCTAGACGACAGGGTGGAGGCGCGGGCGGCGTTGGCGGCGCGGCAACAGGGCGGACATCAGAGCACCGCGCATCAGACAACCGCACACCAAGCCGCAGGCAAAACCGGCAGCAAAACCGAAAACAAAGCAAATCACGAAGGGGCGTCGCACTAAATGATCGAGATGACAGCAGGCGAGATCGCCCAAGCGCTTGGCGGTCGGCTAGTATCTGGCGCAGCGGAAACTAGAGTGCCCGGCCCCGCGATAATTGACTCGCGCCAAGCGGCCCCAGGCGTGCTTTTTGTGGCTTTCGCAGGCGAGAACGTGGACGGCGCAGACTTTGCCGCCGGAGCCACGTCGGCAGGGGCGGCAGCAGTGTTAGCGGAACGCGAATTGCCAGGCATTTCGGCCCCGGTAATAGTGGTTGACAATGTGCAGGATTCCCTGGGCGAACTTGCCAG
>JAITCS010000118.1 GCA_031282935.1 Cellulomonadaceae bacterium | reverse complement strand
ACACATAGTTACCGAGCGCTTCAACCGGCTAATCGAATTGCAAAACCGAATCTCTGCGCAAGAGGCGGCGAAATTGGTGGGCACCGAAGTGGCTGTATTAGTTGCAGAAGGGGAGGGCAGCAAAGATAAAGCGACTAATCGGATTTCCGGGCGCGCCGCAGACAACCGCCTAGTTCACGTTGCGCTGCCCCCGGCTCTCGCCGAACTTGCCGCAACCGATACTCGAAAAGCTTTCGCCGCTGGCCTCCCGCGCCCCGGCGATCTGGTAATCGCGGAGGTCACCTACGGGGCGCCCCACCACCTCATCGCTGATTCGGCGCTGACTGGCGGCAAGTTCGAGGTACACCGCACCCGAGCCGGGGACGCCTGGCAAGGCAAACTCCTCCGCTCCCGCTAACCTCCGGTGGCCGAGCTTCCCGGTGGTTGAGCCTGTCGTTTCCGGTGGTTGAGCCTGTCGAAACCACCCTGCCTACAACCCCATCGAAGCCGTAATCGTCGAACCGAAGTTGTTAAAGAACTGCACGGAGGTCACTAAACCGCAGGCGATGGCTTCTCGCAATTGGCTATCAGTAACCCCATATTCAAAATCTATGGATACTTCAGCATAGACCACTAATTCGCCCTCATCGCGCACGTAAGCTTTGGGCCAAATGTGATCCCGATTCCAGTCATTGACAGCCAAAAGCGCAGAGACCCGTTCGCAATCCCCGAGCGAGTTATTCCAGCGCCCGCGAACTTGCAGCACTTCTTTTTCGTTACCACCAAGAATGAACCAGAATTGGTGATTATCCCAAACGCCCGTCAAATCGCCATCATCATCAGCGCTGAAAGCGTAATTATGTTTCCGTAATTCGTCACTAACTCGATCCATTGTCACCGGCTTCGGCAATTCTCGGCGGGTGAGCAGGGCAGCATTACCATCTTTGACAGCGGGGATTTCAGCAGTAGCTGGGCGCCTAAACATCATTTCCGGCTCGCAATCGAATCAGGGAACTGGACTTCTAAAGAATCAAAAAAAGCTGCCGAGGTGGCTAGCCCGCAACGTAATTGCAAGTCAAGTTGCGGCTCCGAAAGACCCGAATCAGCCGTAATAGTTAAGTCGGTGCACACTACAATGGTTCCGTCATCGCGCACCCGCACATACGCTTTGGGCCAAATGCGATCCGAGTTCCACTCATTTACCACATTAAGTAAATCCTCGATGCGATCCATATTACCAAAGCGATTCCATTGCCCGCGAATCTGGAAAGCGGTGCCATCCCCGAGAATCAGGAAATGGAACATGCGATTATCCCAAAGCCCACCTAAATCGCCGTCGCTATCCACGAAATAACTGTAGTTATTGTCTTTGAGCCAAGCGGCCAAGCGAGCGTGAGTGACAGGGGAGGGGAAATTCGGATCGAGGCCCATCGAACCCACCAGCTCATGGCCGGCGGGGGGCGCTAAAACGTGCGCCATTGGCCCCCTTGCCTCTTGAATCGGAAATACGCCGCTGTGCGGCTGGTATTCCGCCGAGTCTGCCCGCTCCCGCGCTCCGAATATGCTCACAACCATACTCTACAAGCAAAGTACGCCAGCGCGCGCGCCGAAAATTAGGTGGCTGCGGTCACACTTGGTTGGGTATGATTAAGGGGTGGAAATCGTGGCGATTGTGGGCTCAACTGGAACCGGAAAATCTGAGTTGGCGCTAGGAATCGCCCACGCTCTAGGGGATTGCGAAATCATTAACGCTGACGCTTTTGCGCAATACATCGGCATGGATATCGGAACCGCAAAAGTGATGCCAACTGAGCGGCAAAATATTCCCCACCACATGATAGATATTCTTGACCCTATGGAAGTTTCTTCGATAGCGCAATATCAAGAAGCCGCCCGGCCAATTATCTCAGATATTTTGGCGCGTGGGCGCCGCCCTGTTGTGGTGGGCGGATCTGGGCTATATGTGCGGGCTTTGCTGGATGAAATGGAATTGCCTGGATCAGATCCCGAAATTCGCGCTGCGCTGGAGCAACGCTATCAAATGGAGGGGCTAACGCAATTATTTCAGGAATTGCAGCAAAGTGATCCGACAGCGGCGGCCCGGATTGGGCCACAAAATGCCCGCCGAATTATTAGAGCCCTAGAGGTAATAACCCTGACTGGAAAGCCATACACTGCCACGTTACCCCAACAAGAATATGTTTCCCCAACTATTCAAATCGGAATAGATTATGGCCGTGATAGTCTCGATAATCGGATAGACCAGCGCGTCGAATTAATGCGCGAACGCGGCCTGCTCACCGAAGTCGCGCATCTTACCAGCGGCGAAAAATCTCCCAGCCTCGGCCCAACCGCCGCCCGGGCCATCGGATATGCCGAACTTTTGCCCGTGCTCGCAGGGGCGGTAGAAGAGGCCGATGCTTTTGCCCAGATCGCCACCCATACCAAGCAACTTACCCGCAAGCAGATGACTTGGTTTGGCCGTGACCCGCGCGTCACCTGGCTCGATGGCGCCGCCCCGAATCTACTGGATCAAGCGCTCGCCGTTGTTGCGCAAGGTTACCAAGCCCCCGCCGAGGACAACCCGCCGCAACTTGGCGACACGCCGCGCCAGCGCACCCCACTTGGCTCAGTCAGTGCTAGCGTCAGCGGCATGTACTCGTAGCAACCGAAACCCCTTGGCGCTCCCGGCGCGCGTCACTTGGCGTGCGGGCGCAATTTCTTGGCGCAACCATTCTTGGAGAGAATCAGCGCCCAGATTCCGTTGCACCACCAGCCAAGCCTCGCCGTCATCGGAAAGTCTATTTAGCCAAAAAAGCAGCAGCTTATGGAGTTCGGATTTCCCAATCCTAATCGGTGGATTTGACCAGATTAAGTCGAAACGTAAATCTGGGGGTACATTTTCAGGTGAACTTGCTCGCACTGAATCCAACCCCAAACGCTCAGCATTTAGGCGAGTCAATTCCAGCGCCCGCTCGTTCGTATCAACTGCCCAAACCTGCGCGTTCGGCGCTAGTTTGCCTAGCGTTATCGCTATCGGCCCCCAACCACAACCCAAATCAAGGAATACCCCGTGCTCAGGTGGATCCGGAACTCGATCCAACAAAACGCGGGTGCCCAAATCAAGGTGGCCGCTGGAGAATACGCCGCTCGCAGTTTCAACCGTCACATCGTCGCCTGCCAACGTGAGGTTTAGCGACTGCCGTTCATCTGGTGAGACTGGCCGCGCGGTGAAATAGTGATCTGAGCCCACTAATGGATACTATAACTATTAATAATGGAGGAAAAGTGCAAGAACAACCTAAATCTCATCACCTCACCGATTCTGCGGGTGCCGGGGCCAATGCGATAACGCCCGCCGAAGAGCGAGCAGCGCGGAGTTTAGCCGAGGATGTCCTCGCCAGAGCGCTAGCGCGCTCAAGTGGTGGCTTGGCGACGGCCCGTTTCGGCGGCGATATTGACCGCACCGGTACGGCCCTGGATTTGGGCGACACCGTTCACACTGAGTATGACGGCGAGCAGCTAGACCTTGCGGATCGTGCTGCGCTGACGCGGGTGGGCGGCCTTTCCACTGAACTGGAGGATGTCACCGAGGTCGAATATCGCCAGTTGCGCCTCGAAAGGGTCGTGCTGATAGGCGTCTATGCGGGCGGCGAAGCTGCCGCTGCCGACGCCGAGGTGTCGTTGCGGGAGTTGGCCGCGTTGGCTGAAACGGCTGGCTCAGAGGTGCTCGATGGCATGTTGCAAAAGCGCCCCAAACCTGACCCAGCCACTTTCTTTGGCCAAGGCAAGGCAAAGGAACTAGCGGAATTGGTGCGCTCAGTTGGGGCCGATACCGTTATCGCCGATAGCGAATTGGCGCCTTCGCAGCGCCGCGCCCTTGAGGACATTGTGAAAGTCAAAGTAATTGACCGGACTGCGCTCATTCTCGACATTTTTGCTCAGCACGCGAAATCGCGCGAAGGCAAGGCCCAAGTCGAGTTGGCGCAACTGCAATACCTTTTGCCGCGTCTGCGCGGTTGGGGCGAGTCCATGTCCCGCCAAGCCGGTGGCCAGGTTGGTAGCGGTGGCACTGGCATGGGTTCGCGCGGGCCGGGTGAAACCAAGATTGAGCTGGACAGGCGGCGCATCAGAACTCGGATCGCGAGGTTGCGGCGCGAGATCGCGGAAATGGCTCCCGCGCGGGTCACCAAGCGCCTCAGTCGAGTGCGGAACGCCATCCCCAATGTTGCCATCGTGGGTTACACAAACGCGGGGAAGTCCTCTTTGTTGAACGTGTTAACTGGGGCTGGTGTTTTGGTGGAAAACGCGCTGTTCGCCACCCTCGATCCAACTGTGCGGCGCGCCGAAACCGAGGACGGTCGGGTGTACACCCTTACTGACACGGTCGGTTTTGTGCGCTCCTTGCCAACTCAACTTGTCGAGGCGTTCCGATCCACGTTGGAGGAAACTGGCGCGGCTGACCTGCTGCTTCATGTGGTTGACGCCTCCCACAGCGACCCCCTGAGCCAAGTCAAAGCGGTGCGTGACGTGCTCGCCGAGATTCCGGGGGTGGATGAGATTCCGCAATGGCTGGTGTTGAACAAGGCAGACATCGCCGACCCAGATGTGATCGCCGAAATCCAACGCGCCGAGCCGCAAACCATTGTGGTTTCTGCGCACACCGGCCAAGGAATTGAACAGTTGCGGCAGTTGATGGCGGACACTTTGGCTAGGCCGGGAGTCTCGATTGACGTGGTGCTCCCGTATGCTAGGGGCGACTGGGTTTCGGCCATTCACGCCAACGGTGAGGTGGACGCGACCGAGCACCTGGAGGCTGGAACTC
>JAITCS010000110.1 GCA_031282935.1 Cellulomonadaceae bacterium | reverse complement strand
CATATATAGATGGTGATGTATTAGTAGTCAATACAGTTAAGCGTTCGGTCGTTGAAGCAAATAAAGTTCTGGCCAGTATAGGGGTTAAAAACAATATCACGGTTCGTAAAGTAACCGTTAGCGCCGCCGAACTGAGAGCCGCAATGGATGCGGTTGTAAAATCACCGCTCTGGGGTTCGGCTATTCGCATGGTCGCGCCGAGTGAGGCCAGTAACTCTCTGATGGTTTGGTTAGCCGAGAAACCGGGGAAGTTCACCGAAGCGGATATCGCTAAAACCCTGGACAAACTGGTTGATAAAAGAGTTCCGATAATTGTATTTGAGGAATACGCGGCAGAACCAAGCAACACACAGCGTTTTACTATAAAAGGCGCCCCGTACATTTCCGGCACCATGAATGTCGGTAAAACTATTGAGGTCGCCGGTCGCATCGGCGTATTCAACCCGGCCCCAACCAGTTGGCGCTACCAATGGCTCCGAAATGGTACTCCGATATCCGATGCCAAAGGCCGTACATACACCATTCGCAAAGCCGACCTGCACAAGAATATCTCAGTAAGAGTAACCACAATCCGGGACGCCTACCAAAACCGAACCATAACCACTGCATCGCGCGAGGTGGTCAAATAAAAGCTAATCCTTCGCGGGGAGGGTCCAGAGCCTGGCTCCGCCGATTAGGGCGGATTCGTTAGGCACAATGGACACTTCCGGCCCAAAGGATTCGGCAATTTCAGGCACGATATTCGCAGCATTCCCGCCCCCCAAATAGAGGTGATCAAACCAGAACACTGGCCTTAAGGTGTCAACAACTGCGGCAACCCGCTTCGACCAAGCCTCGGGCCCTAATCGCCGCAGCACGGTATCACCAATAAAAGTATCATAGGTGACGGTGCTTCTCTGTTTTGCATTAGCGGAATCGGCAATCGCCTCGGGATCAAGAGTTGGAGTGATGGTTTCAATCCACACGGGCGCCTCGGATACCTCCAAATGCGGCGCCAAAACCCCGTCATCGAACCATGCGGAACCTAACCCCGTACCTAAAGTCAAAGCAACTTCTAAACCTTTGCCTTCAATAACGCCATAACCATGTATTTCGGCGTCATTAAGCACTCGAACTGGAACTTGCAACCTCTCACTTAATACGGTTTGCAAATCGAACCCGGCCCAAAGGGCAACTAATTCGGGATCAATTTCGGTAAAGGGCCCGTCTTTAGTGATGTAATGCGGGGTGTGTACCACGGCGCCATGCCGAATCATCCCAGGCATACCAACCGTGATCTGATCCACTTTGGGGTAGCTTTCAAACATGCCAGTGATTAGCATGATGAGCGATTCGGGACTAAGCGGATAAACCGTAGGAAATCGGGAAGGAGCTTCAATGAATTCCCCATTGGGGTGCACCAGCGCATACTTGATGCCCAAACCGCCACAATCAACCACTAAAGTCAATCGCTCATCCATTATTGCTATTGCTCCCTCATTTTAGTTAGGCTTGTCCGTTATCCAACGCTAACTTTACCCTAGCGCTGACGTTACCCTAGTGTTGTCCCGCAGTTATCTTGGCAGAAAACACGCGTTTCGCTGCGTTTGTGACCTGATAGACTAATCACATGGTTGAGGGCGCCACGCCAAATTGGCGGGTTCGGCTCGATTTCGGGTACGACGGCACAGAGTTCGCGGGTTGGGCGCGGCAGCCCGGGCTGCGCACCGTGCAAGGGGAGTTGGAGGCCGGATTAGCCAAAGTGTTGCGCCCGGCGCCAGCCGCAGTTGCCGAGTTTTGGGCGGAGCGCGGCGGGGTGCCGTTGACGGTGGCCGGTCGCACCGACGCTGGGGTACACGCTCGCGGGCAGGTGGCGCACTTTGACCTGCCGCCGGAGGTTTGGGCTGCCCTGCCAGGCCGTTCGGATCGCCTGCCGCAACGTGCCCTAGTGGATCGCTTGGCAGCGGTTTTACCGCCCGACATTGTCATCAACAAGGCCGCCCTGGTGCCAGGCGATTTTGACGCCCGGTTCAGTGCCGCCTCTCGCCACTATATATACCGGATCGCCGACACTCCAACTGCCCGCGACGCCCTGCATCGGCACTATGTTATGCGCTGGAATCGGCACCTTGACGTGAACCTGATGGATGAGGCTTCGCGGCAGCTTGTGGGGTTGCACGATTTCGCAGCCTACTGTCGGCCACGCCCGGGGGCGACCACGATTCGCCGCCTGTTGACCTTCGCCTGGAGGCGGCCACAGTCGGGGCCGGACGCCGGGCTGGTGGTGGGCACAGTTCGCGCCGACGCTTTCTGTCACAACATGGTGCGCGCGCTCGTGGGGGCGGCAATCAGAGTGGGGGAGGGCAAGGCGCCCGTGACTTGGCCGTATGAGGTTTTGCGGGCGGGGCAGCGGGAGTTGGCGGCGCCGCTGGTGCCGCCTCATGGTCTCACGCTGGAAGCTGTTTCATACCCGCCGCTGCCTTACGCCATCGAGCGGGCTGGCCAAATCCGCGCCAAGCGCTCGTTATAACCAAGCGCCCGCTATAACCAAGCGCCCTCTATATAAATTGCCAAGGTACTTGGTGGGGGATTGGCCAACCGGCGGACGAGTAGTTAGCCGGTTAGCACTCACAGTGGTGTCGAGTGCCCCGGCCAAATAAAAGACACGAACCGAACACCGAAAAACGAACCGCGCAACGAACCGCGCCAAAGAACCTTAAGGCGCCTCGGTGATGTGCACGGCGGCCTCCTCAGCCGAAGCCCCGGCGCCGTCAATCCCCACGTCAATGGCGAACGCGTCCGTCACGCCGTCGCCGTCGTCAATGAAATCGCCGCCCGCCGTGTCCACCAACCGCCCGGCGCGCCGCTCGTTTTTGACCACGTAATCCTGGTCCCAAACCTCGGGATTTTCCGCCGACAAGTAATCGTCAATGGTCTCGCCCGCGAAATCGTCAGAGGACTTCTTGCCGTAAGTGTTCGGCTCGTAATCGGGGGGCGAATAACCGGCGTCCAGCCAATCGGCGGGGTCATCATCATCGAGCAGCATGTCAGAATTGTTCGGCTGATTCGAGGGCGACTCAGCGGCATCGTCGAACTGGTCCTCAGCGGTCACGGGATCGTCGTCGTCGTACATGCCTATAACCTAGCGCAAAAAGCTCCACCGCACGCGAAAGGCACGAGCAAGAACGACAACGCTTTGACCTCGGCGCAACTATCGGGTAGAGTGGCTGGTGAAGTTGCGTGATGTTCTTGCTGCGTCCCGCGATTGTCGGCGCGCCCACTCGCTTCGATGATTGCAAGGCCCGGACGCGCCCTGGGGGTAGCTAACCGCGCCCCAAGAACGCCCGCTCGCAACTGCCCTGTTTCTATCGGGTGCGCTTCTCACGCCCGATGCCCTAGGTATTAGAAGGTTTTAGCCGTGCGTACGTACGCCCCCAAGCCGGGTGACATCCAGAAGAACTGGTATGTCATCGACGCCACCGATGTAGTGCTCGGTCGCCTTGCGAGTCAAGTTGCGATTTTGCTACGTGGCAAAAACAAGCCCACTTATGCGCCCAATGCTGATGGTGGTGACTTTGTCATCATTGTGAACGCTGATAAAGTTGCGCTTTCTGGTAACAAGCGTGAAGGCAAAATTGCTTATCGCCACTCGGGATTCCCGGGCGGCCTGCGCACACCGCCTTACAGCGACTTGCCCGCAAAGCA
>JAITCS010000215.1 GCA_031282935.1 Cellulomonadaceae bacterium | reverse complement strand
GCTTCATTTTTTTAATGCGCGACTTTGTGCAACCTCCGCAATTACCCCGAGCGCTAAAGAAAACGCGCTCGACTAATGAGGACTCCTAGCTTGGATTTCGGTTAGGCGGATTTTCTGGTTTGGCGGCGGATGGCTGCGGTTACCTCGCGTGGAACTAGGGTGGGCGCCATTTTTTCGAGGACGACTTGGCCGGTGATTACCACCTTGGAAACGTCAGTGCGGGAGGGGATGTCGAACATGACGTTCTGCAGCACTTCCTCCATGATGGAGCGCAGACCCCGAGCGCCGGTGCCGCGCAGCAGCGCTTGTTCGGCGATGGCGTCAATGGCGTCCGGCGTGAACTCTAGGTCAACCCCATCTATCGCAAATATTTGCTGGTACTGTTTCACTAGCGCGTTCTTGGGTTCGGTCAATATGCGAACCATCGCCTCCCTATCGAGTGGCGAAACCGACGCGATGACGGGCAACCGACCGATAAACTCTGGGATTAGCCCGAACTTTTGCAAATCCTCGGGCCGAACCTCGGCGTACAGATCCTCCAAATCGCTGCCGATAGGAGCGCCGAAGCCGATGGTGCCGTGCTTGTGGGCCCGCTTGCCTACGATGGCCTCCAAGCCGGCGAAAGCGCCCGCCACGATGAACAAGAGGTTGGTGGTGTCAATCGTTATGAACTCTTGGTGCGGGTGCTTGCGGCCGCCCTGCGGTGGCACCGAAGCGCTGGTGCCCTCGATGATCTTGAGCAGCGCCTGCTGCACGCCTTCGCCGCTGACGTCACGAGTGATTGAAGGGTTATCGCCTTTGCGGGCTACTTTGTCTATTTCGTCAATGTAGATAATGCCCGATTCGGCCCGTTTGATGTCATAATCGGCTGCTTGAATGAGTTTCAGCAAGATGTTTTCGACGTCTTCACCAACGTAGCCGGCTTCGGTGAGGGCTGTGGCATCCACCAGCGCGAACGGGACGTTTAACATGCGGGCGAGGGTTTGCGCCAGGTAGGTTTTGCCTGTGCCAGTGGGGCCCAGCAGCAAGATGTTTGACTTGGCGATTTCTACTTCTTCTTCAGAATTAGTGGGCGCTAAATCTCCGGCGGTGCGAATACGCTTGTAGTGGTTATAGACTGCCACCGATAGAGCACGTTTCGCGGCGTCTTGGCCGATAATGTATTGCGCTAAAAAGTCGAAGATTTCTTTCGGCTTAGGCAATTCGGTGAAAGGCCCCATTTCTGGGCGATCCGCGAATTCCTCATCCATGATCTCATTGCAGAGCTCAATACATTCATCGCAGATGTATACCCCTGGCCCGGCAATTAGCTTTTTGACCTGCTTTTGCGACTTACCGCAAAAGGAGCACTTAACAAACTCAGCGTCACCGATCCGAGCCATCGCTAGGTCCTCTCTAGGCCAGGGTGCCGCATGCCCCTCCGCCCTTGGTGGGCGGCACTGCGTCACCGTTACCGCCTATTTAACGTCAAGAGAGCCGAAAAACCTGCTCGGCGCACCGATGCGAATTGTTAAGATAAGTCACAATTTCGAAACGTCAAGCTGTTTTCGCGCGCGAGTGGTTTCGTCAGGCTCAACCTAAAGGTTTCGACGGGCGGGCGCGCGGAATACTGCGCGTCAACCACCGGGTGTGGTTTCGACAGGCTCAACCGCCGGGGCTTCGACAGGCTCAACCAAAAGTGGTTTCGGTGACCGACGCAGCCCGAGAGTAGAAGTCCGCTTGCGGATTCTACCGAGGCCAGGAGGGATTAGGGAGCGTAGCGACCGCCACAGGCTCAACCACCGGGTTTCGACGGGCTTTAGGGCTTGCGAATCTTCCGGCTGTCCAAAACCACATCAACAATGCCGTAACTCTTGGCCTGCTCAGCGGTAAGAATCTTGTCGCGCTCAATGTCATCACGCACCTGCTCAGGCGTGCGCCCGGTGTGGTGCGAAAGAGTGTCTTCAAGCCATTCGCGCATACGGATCAATTCGTTCGCATGAATCTCGATGTCCGAAGCCTGCCCATAACCTTGGTCAATAGCGGGCTGGTGAATTAGAATCCGCGAATTAGGCAGAGCATAGCGTTTTCCAGGGGTACCAGCGGCCAACAAAATCGCTGCGGCCGAGGCTGCCTGACCTAAGCACGTGGTCTGGATTTCCGGCTTAATGAATTGCATGGTGTCATACAGAGCCGTCATCGCGGTAAAGGAACCACCCGGGCTGTTGATGTACATCTGAATATCACGATCCGGGTCCTGAGCTTCTAGTACCAGTAATTGCGCCATCACATCATCTGCGGAGGCATCATCTACTTGGACGCCCAAAAAGATGATGCGATCCTCAAACAGTTTGGCGTATGGGTCTTGGCGCTTGTACCCGTACGCGGTGCGCTCTTCAAAGGAGGGCAGAATGTAACGGTTTTCGGCGCGCACGGTCGAAATGCCTTCGGGAGAAGCGATACCGGCCCGTGCGTTAGGCAAGGCAAGAGGTGAGGAATAGTTAAACATTGCTAGATTATCTTTCTGCTTATCTCTTGCCCGGATTACTTCTTGCCCGAATCGTCATGGCCTTTGGGCGCGTTCATGCCGCCGCCGTGCGCCAAGGAGGCGTTCTCAACAACGTGGTCAATAAACCCGTAAGCGAGGGCCTCTTGGGCGGTGAACCAGTGGTCGCGATCATTGTCTTTGAGGATCTTGTCAATCGGCTGCCCGGTTTGTTCAGCGGTCAACTGCGCTAACACCCGTTTCATGTGCATTATCAGCTCCGCGTTAATGCGAACATCGGTAGCCGTACCACCAAAACCGCCCGAGGGCTGGTGCATCAGAACGCGAGTGTGAGGCGTGGCGTAACGCTTGCCTTTCGCCCCGGAGGAAAGCAGGAATTGCCCCATCGAGGCGGCCATCCCCATGGCGACCGTGGCGACGTCCGGCTCAATGAATTGCATGGTGTCATAAATAGCCATACCCGCAGTTACTGAACCGCCCGGGCTGTTAATGTAGAGCCAAATGTCGCGCTTTGGATCCTCAGCGGCAAGCAGCATCATTTGCGCGCAAATGGCGTTGGAGTTGTCATCCCTGACCTCAGAACCTAACCAAATGATCCGCTCTTTGAGCAGCCGGTTATAGATCGAATCAGTTAATCCGAAATTCGGGCCCTCTTGCGCCATGATGTACTGCCTTTACTGAGATAAGTGCCAACTACCAAAACCTACATCCGTCAGCCTAGTCGCAACCGGCGCGCCGACGCCAGCACATTTACGCGCTTTCGCTTAGCGCTAAGATTTTCGGCGCGCCGTGTTGCGGGGCTAGAAGCTGATTGACGCGGGATCGGCCGGGCTTGCGGGGAGAGTTTCGTTGGAATCCACGCCCGCTGTGCCAGCCACGTTGTTCAATTCGGCCTGCTCGTTCATCTGACGCGCTGCCTCGAACAGTTTCGCCTCGGCCTCGGCCTGCTCCGCATCCGACTCAGGCGAACCGATGATCGGCGTCAGATCAACCACGTTCCCGTCGGTGTCTGTTACCTTCACCTGGCGCAAAGCCAACGCCACCGCCTTGGAACGCGCCACATCAGCCACCAACGCCGGAACCTGACCGGAACGGCTGACCAGCTCGATGAACTCCTGCGGCTCCATATTATACTGGCGCGACATCTGCATCATGTAGTCAACGAGTTCCGGCTGCGACACCTTAACGCCGTGGTGCTCAGCGAGGGTGTCCAGCAGCATCTGCTCGCGCAAACCCTGGGTGGTCTGCTCAGTGACCTCCGCGCGGTGGGTGTCATCCTCCAAACGGTTCTCCTGCTCCAGGTGCTGGTGAACCTGGCCCTCAACCACCTCGGCGGGAACCGGGATTTCGAGCACGCTGTGCAGGTGATCCATTAGTTTGGTGCGCGCGGCGACGGCTTGGGCCGCAACCTGCTGGGTGCCCAGTTGCTCGCGAATGTCATCCTTCAATTCGCCAATGGTGTCAAACTCGGAGGCCATTTGCGCAAAATCGTCGTCAGCCTCAGGCAGCTCGTGCTCTTTGACTCCAGTGGCCGTCACGGTCACATCGGCCTCTTCACCAGCGTGCGGGCCGCCCACCAACTTGGTGTGGAAAGTGGTGGTTTCCCCAGCAGAAAGGCCAGTCAGCGCCTCATCCAAGCCCTCAAGCATATTGCCGGAACCGATTTGATAAGAAATACCCGAAACAGAATCTACAATTTCGTCACCAATTTTTGCCTGCAAATCAATTACCACGAAATCACCATCAGCGGCGGGGCGATCCGTGCCCACTAAAGTGCCAAAACGCTCACGCAGATTGTCGAGTTGCACATTCACGTCTTCTGCCGGCACCTCGGCTTTATCCACTACAATTTCAAGCCCGGATACATCAGGAATAGTGAACGTTGGGCGCACAGTAACCGTGGCCGTGAACTTTAGGGTGCCCTCAGTTGCGGAGGTTGGAATCTCAGTGATTTCGACATCTGGCTGAGCCAAAGGACGCAATTTCTCGGCTTGCGCAGCTTGACCGTAGAAATTAGGAAGCGAATCATTAATCGCTTGCTCAATTACTGGCCCGAAACCAACCCGCTGATTAATGATTGCCACTGGAACTTTGCCCTTACGGAAACCAGGAATATTAATCTGCCCCGCAATCGTCTTGTAAGCGTTATCAATGGCAGGTTTCAGATCGGCAGCGTCCACCTCAGCGGTGAGCTTGACCTTAGTGGGTTCCAGAGTTTCGAGCGAAGTCTTCACAGTTTCTCATTCCTAGTGATGGGTTCCGGTACTGGCGGGGCGGTTTTGGGCGCGTCAAGTACCTATTCGGGCTTGACTCTACCGCAGATTGGCGCCCCGACCTAATACCTGGGGAGAATCGGCGCTCTTTGCGCCGATATGGCGGATCGGGACGCGCAACCATCGGCGCTACTCAAAAAACCTTAGGCGGTGACGCTTGCGGGCGGGCCGAGATAGGACACGGGCGGCACGGTCGCGGCGGGATACAGCAGGATTTTTTCGAGGACGAGGTTCGGCTCCACGGCGCCGATTGTCAGATTTACAACCCCGCCGGGCAGCTCGACCTCGACGGCCGTTTTACGAATGTTGTCCAGCACCGGGCCAGCCCAACGGCTCTCCCCAGGGTTACCGGCGTTCACATCTGCGGAAATCGCGGTGACAACCTGTTTGCCCGCCCCGGTATCTAGGGTGAAGCGCAGCTCTTTGCCGCGCTGCACCACGCCCGTTGGAACCTGCCACACCTCGACGGTGTAGGCTCCCGGCTCTTGGATGAAAGCCTGATAGGTTACGGTTGGGCCGTTGTTTTCAGCTGCGAAACTTGAGGTGGTCGGCACCACTCGTATCGCATCACCATCACGGCCGCCCATCGGCAGCACGGCCCACTGCGCCCCCTCGGCTTGGGTGTTGCTCGCAAAACCGCTGGCCGGAATCACAATCACGTCTCCGGGGCCTGCCAAGAACGTGTTCGCTGGCAGCTCGCCCCCGTCGGAAATCGGATCCCGACGCGCCGAAACCTTGACCGGAATACTCGTTCCCCCGCCCGTGATTTTCAAATCCGCCGTAACGGCCTGGCTTCCAGTTGGCAATAAGTCCCGATTCACTTCAATAAGCACCGGGAATTGTTGCTGAATAGTTCCTTTTGCGGGCACCATTTGCAACCACGGGTATTGCGCTAACCCTTCGATCTCGAAATCGAATTCGCCCGGGCCATCGTTTGCGATTTCCAACACCGCGAAAGGCTGACCGGAAAACTCGAAATCGTCCACGATTACCGCGTTACCGCCGCCATATGTTTTGTGGTGAACCTTAGCGGTATCGGCGCGGCTTACCAACATTCGAGGTTCCTCGCCAGGCTGTACCACCATTCGGATTGGGTACTGATTTCCGTCTTCATTCCAAGTGGTGAAACCGATGTGCGCCTCTTTTTCGTGGCCGAACCATTTCCCGTTTTTGAAGGTTTTGATTTCTTCCGCAATGGCCTTATCGGCGGCAATGGCCCCCGTGACTGCGTCAGCCCACGCATTTGCTACCGGCTTGCCCTGCTTTGCGAAATGCTCATTCTTGGCTGCGCTTACCATCATCTGAACCAAGTTGGCACTAGCGCGGGCCGGGATTCCGATCATTGACTGGTAAGCCAACAATTCGGTTTCGTTCAAGTGAGCGGAAATGTCCCGATCCAAATCCTGAATTTCGTCGGCAGCGGCAAAAATGCGGTCAGCTTCCAGATAATGGGCTGGGTGATAGACCTTGGCGTTGAGCGCCTCTGGGCGACGCATAGAATTGAGGCGGATGAAACCCTGCATAACGGCCGCGATTTCAGCCTGGATTTGCGGCGCCACCGCCGGGAATGTCTTTCTGATCCACTCGTGGGTGTATTCGGCAACCGCGTTCGCGTTGGCGCGGCCGAATTTGTCCATGTCGTAAGCCATCGCCATAAAGAATGCTAAGGGCACCTCGTTGAATTTCAGGTCACCAACGTTAACCACCCACGTGTTGGTGATTCCGTAATCGTAAGCCAAAGACATTTGGTCGTGAATACGCTCGAATGATATCGAGGGCATCCATTCGTAACTGATCGGGCCGCCGTGATAATCGAGGTGATAATACATGCCAGCCCCGGCACGTTCCTGATCGGTGTCGGGCAGTGACCTCATAAACCCGAAATTGTCCTCGCAGAACATCAAAGTGACGCCGTCTAGGCCGTCCCAACCTTTGAGGCCGGGCACAGTATCTGAACCGTAATAGTATTCCTCAACCTCTTTGTATAGCGCTAACATCATCGGGTTCTCAGTGCCCGGTGCCTCTTGCGCAATAACCTGCTTTTGGGCGGTGATAGCGTCTTTCAACAATTCGACATTGTTTGCCAGCGTGGCGTCGGGGCCGAGCAATTCGCTGTCGCGCTCCCCCCTAATTCCCATCATAATCATTTTGTTCAAATGACCAGAGCGCTTTATCGCGTCCCGCCAGTAATTGAGCAATCCGTCTTTATTAGAAAGATAATTCCACTCATTTCCATATGGCGTGTCGGCGCCGCGCACTTTGTCCCATTCCTCGCTGGCGCGCAGCAGTGGTTCGTGGTGAGAAGCTCCGATGGTGATGCCGTATTCGTCCGCTAGCACCTCGTTGGCAGCACCGGGGCCGTCTAGGGCGAAGGATGAAGTCCACATCGCTGGCCAAAGATAATTTCCTTTGAGGCGCAGCAACAGATCGAAGATATGATCATACATTTCTGCGGTAAAGCCACCGAAATGGTGGAAAGTCCAGGTGCCAAAGGCAGGCCATTCATCATTAATAAAGAAGCCCCGGTATTTCACGGAAGGGGTGCGAGATATCGCAGAAATATCATCCGAAATCTCGATTATCTCACGTCGTACGGGGGCGACATCCCCCCAGAAATGTAGCGGCGACACACCAATGTATTCGGAAATCGCATACAAGCCGTAAATCGTGCCGAGTTTATCCGACCCGATAACCACCAAAGTGTTATCGTCCAGCATTGCGATCTGATATGCCTGCTCCCGCTGGCGCAATTCAGGAAGGTCCAACCCCGCTTCAGTCGCAAAATCGGTTACAGAGCCCCGCC
>JAITCS010000047.1 GCA_031282935.1 Cellulomonadaceae bacterium | reverse complement strand
CGGGAACCTTGGGGCCGGTGACCCGCAAGGCTGCCGAACTAGGTGTGCCGATTCCACCCGGCGGGGCCACGCCCTCGGACATCATGCGCGCCATAGACCTGGGCCTGGAAGTGGTCAAGCTGTTCCCGGCCGGTGTGGTGGGCGGCCCGGCGGCCATCAAAGCTTTCTCAGGCCCCTTCCCCGGTTTGCGCTTCATGCCCACCGGCGGGGTGAGCCTGGCGAATCTGGCCGATTATTTCGCCATTCCGGCCGTGCTCGCAGTGGGTGGCTCATGGATGGTGGAGCGCAGCCTGATCACCGGCGGCAAGTTCGCCGAGATCACCGCGCTCACCCAAGACGCCGTGGCCGCCGCTGGCAAACTGCGCCCGTAATCCCGTCCGTAAATCGAAATCAGAGAATTGTTAAAAGGATAAACAAATGTCAAATGCTGCCCTTACTTTATTGCCCGAAAAAGATTGTCAATATGACATTATTTCTTTAGGTGAAGTCATGTTGCGCCTAGATCCGGGCGACCGGAGAATCCGCACCACCCGTAGTTTCGACGCCTGGGAGGGTGGCGGTGAATACAATGTGGCGCGCGGTTTGCGCCGGGTATTCGGTAAGCGTGGTGGTATTGTGACGGCTTTTGCGGATAATGAAGTGGGTCGCTTGGTGGAGGACTTTATCCTGCAAGGCGGCCTGGATACCTCAAACATTATTTGGCGGAAATACGATGGCATTGGCCGCGAGGTGCGTAACGGCTTGAACTTTACTGAGCGTGGCTTTGGGGTGCGGGGCGCTATTGGGCTTTCTGACCGTGGGAACACCGCGATATCGCAAATGAAGCCCGGCGATTTTGATTTTGACGCTTTGTTCGCCAAAGGGGTGCGCTGGTTCCATACCGGCGGCATTTTTGCTGCGTTATCGGGAAGCACGGCCGATGTGGCTGAAGAAGCCATGAAAGCAGCGAAAAAGCATGGCACTATCATTAGTTATGACCTGAATTATCGTCCATCGTTATGGAAATCCATTGGCGGCGAGGCGCGTGCGCAAGAGGTGAACAAGCGTTTAGCGTCATTTGTTGATGTGATGATTGGGAATGAAGAAGATTTCACCGCCTCCCTCGGTTTGGAGGTAGAAGGCGCTGATGATCATTTGACTAATTTGGACACCTCATCCTTTAGAAAAATGATTGAAAAAGCTGCCGACATTTATCCCAACTTCAAGGTGGTGGGCACCACTTTGCGTGGCGTTAAAACTGCCACTGTGAATGACTGGGGCGCCGTCGCGTGGTCGCGCAATGAGGGTTTTGTTGAGGCGACCCACCGGCCCGACATGGAGATTTATGACCGCGTGGGCGGCGGCGACTCGTTCGCTTCTGGCCTCATTTACGGGCTGATGGAGTTGGACACGCTGCAGCAGGCGGTTGATTTCGGGGCGGCTCATGCGGCCATTGCGATGACCACGCCGGGGGATACCTCGACGGCGACCTTGGCCGAGGTTACGAAACTCGCGGGGGGCGGGAGCGCGCGCGTAGATCGGTAACCGGGGTTTCGTCAGGCTCAACCGCCGGTTCGGGGATTTCGTCAGGCTCAACCGCCGGTGCTTAACCACCGGGCGGCGGCGGCGAGGAGTAGGCTGGGCGTATGTTGCGAAGTGCCACCGTGGAGCAGATTCGAGCCGCCGAACAACCCCTTTTGGACGCGGGGGTGCCGTTGATGGATCAGGCTGCACGGGCGGTGGCGCGGGCCGTGCAAGGTGACGGTTTCGGAGCAGGCAGCACGGTCGCGCTGCTTGTCGGTGCGGGGAACAACGGCGGCGATGCGCTGTGGGCTGGCAAATATCTGGCCGATGCCGGGCTTGACGTGACGGCGTACCTTGTGGCCGATTCCGTACACGGGCCTGGGCTGGCGGCGCTGCGGGCGGCGGGCGGTAAGGTTGTTGTGGTTGGCGGGGCTAAGGCGGTGCCGACCCCTGCCGAGGGCGGCGTCCCAGTGGCAGGCGCTGGAGCTGGTGGGTTCGGCGCAAATACAGCAGGCGCGAGCATTAGTTCAACCGTTGAACAAAATACGAGCAACCCCCGAGCAAGCAGCCCAGACGATTTGATTTCCGCCCCGATGGCGGCCGCAAACATCGCCGACGCCGACGTCCTGATAGACGGGCTGCTCGGCATAGGCGCCACCGGCGCGATGCGCGGTGCCGCCGCAGATGTGATCGCGGAGTTCGACCGCATGAGGGCACTTAAGCGCACCCACAACCAGCACGCGTCACCCTGGGTGGTGGCGGTGGATTGCCCCAGCGGCATTGGGGTGGACGGGGAGGGAGTCGGGCAGATTCCTGGCCCAGCCCTGAAAGCAGACCACACGGTGACCTTCGGCGCCCCGAAACCGGGCCTGCTTATCCCGCCAGCCTCAAGCAACGTGGGTAATTTGACGGTGGAAAACCTGGGCCTAGACGTAGCCAAAACATCGGACGCACCCCTGCCGCCCAACCAAGGCAGTGCCGTTGGGAGTATTCCAGGCGCACCCGGACGCGCCCAAAACGTCAGCGCAGGCGTTTCCCGGTTGACCCCCAAAGATGTTGCCAGGCTGTGGCAGGTTCCCGGTCCAAACGATCAAAAGTATTCCCGAGGCGTGGTCGGGGTAGTCGCGGGCACGCAGCGTTACCCGGGCGCAGCCATTTTGGTGACCAAGGCCGCCGCCAACGCCGGGGCCGGTATGGTGCGGTACGTGGGCCCACCGGAGGTCACCAAGATGGTGATCCAAGCTCAGCCTGAGGTGGTCGCCGGGGGCGGTCGCGTGCAGGCCTGGGTTTTCGGGCCGGGTATTCCCAACAAATCGAGCGGCGATTCCGATGACGGCCAACTGAACCAGATTCAGCCCGCGCTCGCGGGGGTGATCGGCACGTTCGCCGGAATATCCGACGCCAAAGTGCCCGCCGTAATTGACGCCGGGGCGCTAGAACTCGTCACCAAAAACCTGCCCCCCTGGGTTGTGCTCACCCCACACGCCGGAGAGTTGGCTGCCCTGCTGACCAGGCTGGGCCAGAAAACCAGCCGGGCCGAGGTGGAGGCCAACCCGCTCAAGTTCACGGCATTGGCGCACCAAATCACCGGGGCCACGGTGCTGCTCAAAGGCTCAACCACTGTCGTCGTCGGGCAAAATCAAATATATACCCAAGCTGATGCGCCGTACTGGCTGGCCACGGCCGGAGCGGGCGATGTGCTGGCGGGCCTGTTGGGGACGATGCTCGCGCAGCACGCCGCCGCCGTCGTCGCCGAGCCGGGCAAAGCGGCGCAGATCGCTGCCGCCGCCGCCGCTGTACACGGCTACGCGGCCGCCCTGGTGAACCCCGGCGGGCCAATCACCGCCTCCAAAGTTGCCAAGGCGATCCCGAAAGCCGTGGCGCAGTTGCTCGCGTAATCGCGTTAATCTCTAGTATTGCGTGAAGGGCGTTTTAGCTGCACCCATTTCTCAATCGTATAAGCAATAGTGATTAGCGCGCCGATTGAAATAAATAGTGTCATTGGTGGCCCGCCGTATAACGCAGCTCCATAGCCAATGAACATGATGGTAATCAAACATGACAAAATAATCAGAATGAACCCTGTGACTTCCCAAGAAACACTTTTGTGCTTATGTGGCCGTCTTGCGGTGTTTGTCGCCCGCCACACTAATATCATTCCGAAGATAAACAAAGTAACTGCTAGCACTAGGAGCGCAGAAAATACTAGCATCAATGATAGTGATACCTCGCCATGATATTCACGTGGAGCATTTAGCAATGTGAATATGCCAACCGCAAGTGCCACAAGTGCGCCTGAAATACCTATTTTGAGACTCGAAAGATGCATTGACGCTCCTTTGTGCCGACGACTGTTAGTGTTGCAGTAATCACTTAGTGGTAGTGGCTTGTGGCAACGGCTCAACATATTGAGCAGGAAAGTGGCGCGTTCGCCTTGGCAAGCGGTCAATTTGGGCCGATATTCGTGCAACCGAACGGCTAGTTCAAGACATCGGCAATGACCGTTGATAATTCAGAGCCGTCATACCAAAGCAAATGCGCATCGGCGATATCGTTATGCGCGGCCGCACTTAATTTACCCCCAGATCGCCCCGACTTAATAAGTTCGGCAAGCTCTGGTTCATCAACGTGAACAGCGGCGATTTTGGCGCCAGGCACCGCCGGGATATTCACCCGCGAAACTACCGTCGCTTCCGCAATCGGGGTTATCGAATTGTCGGGAATATCCACGCTAATAATGGCACGCACGGGCGCGACCTTGGGGGAAGCTAACACCATCGCCAAGGAATCGTCGGCGGCCGCATTGAACGCCTCCCACTCCAGTTCCTCGTCATCGGCGTCTGGAAAAATGGCCCTGAGCTGCGGAGTTACCTCGTGACCAAACCCGGCGGGCAGATCCCAGACCGCCCCGTTATCGGCCGCCCGCGCCGCGAGCAACTCCGCTGAAGTAACTGGTACATAAACCCGCATATAACTAATCTTAATGCGCAATTCCTGCCGCAAGCGTTTAGGCACACTGTTCAGAAGCGATTCTCGTGGCAAACACTGGCCCAACCAGCCGTTGAAACGGCGTTCGGTGTGAAGCTGTCCGGTATTTGGGCGCAGCCCAGCGGGTCGGTCCCGCTCGTGCTTGCATACTGCCATTGGCGGCCTCGGCTGCGGTAAAAACAGAGCGACTTTTGCAGAAATGGGGATAAAAATGGGTGACACAGCACTTAGTGTGCGGGGCGTTCCGGCGGGGTTGAGCCCGGCTGCGCGCAGGTACGACGAGGAAATCGGTGGTTTTCCGATTTTTGGGGTGGCGAAAACGCCCGGTCAAACGAAGCGGCCCGGTGAACCGCCGCGTGCCAAAACGGCGCCCCGCCGGGATTCCCGTTCGGTGGCGGCGCGGCGAACTGGCCTAGCGGTTTTGGAGGCCGGTTCGGCGACCGATTACTTGGATGGAGTTTCTGAGGGCGGGGTGCTGCCGCAGGTTCGGCGCATCCAGGTTGGGGACAATCCGCGTCCGTGGCCACGCCGCGCGCTGTTCCCTGAGCCTGAGGTGGTGGAGGACCCGACGCAGATGTGCGGGGCGGTGGTGCGCGCGGCCCTTGAGGTTTTGGCGGGTCAGCGGTCGGCGCAGCAACTGCGGGCGTGGGTGACGCCGCAGGTGCTGAACCAGATTCAGTTGCGCGCCAAGTTGGAATGGGAGGGCTCCGACGAGCCGATTCTCGAGGACAGGCGGCTGGCCGTGCGGGTTCGGGCCATCAAACTTGTGCGCACGGGTGACCAGGCTGAGGCCTCCGTTTTGATTGACGCGGGGGATCGGGTGCGGGCGGTCGCGGCGAAATTGGTGGTGTGTCGGGGGATGTGGCGGGGGTGCGGGCTGGGGGGGGGG
>JAITCS010000138.1 GCA_031282935.1 Cellulomonadaceae bacterium | reverse complement strand
TTCGAGGCTATTTGCTACACTTTGCTTCTCGGCAGTGGCGATGGTCCAATGCTGCGATGGTCTAAATGGTGGAATCAATTCCTTTCGGAATTGTGTTGCATCTCCGAGTGTGATATTTTCTGGAACTTTACGGCCACCTATGTATCGGTGTAGGTTTATTTGGTCGGGCCACGTCCCTTTAATGAACCGAAATATAACAATATGGCTAGCAACCCCTTCAAACACTTGACTCTCGCCGAATTCAACTAGGTCGCTAAACCCGCCATGCCCAAGTAGCCAGTTGCGTAATTTCGCAGAGTGCTGTGTCCCAAGCCAAAAACTCGGCGTAATAAAAATAAGTTCCCCACCTGATTCTAGCGCCAAGACAGCATTGGCAATAAAAATAGTTAGGTAATCAGACAGCGAGTTGAATAAAGTTCCCCAGAGGTGATGTCGCTTTACTTCATCTTGTTGCGTGAAATCCAAGTTTTTCCATCGAATATATGGAGGATTTCCAATAACAGCCGCAAACTTCTTAGGTGCTTGCCAAGAAACAAAGGATGATACTTCAACGGGGAAACATGTGGGAAACTCAAGGCTATCATCAATTTCGACTGCGTGGACGTTTTTGTATCCGGCGTTATGCAGCTCAGTAAGGAATACGCCAGCACCACAAGACGGTTCAAGAATTGAGTCGGCTGGCCGAGCTTTTAGCATCCCAACCATTAGTTTTGCTACGGATGCTGGCGTGAAATACTGCCCAAGGGCCTTTTTGTCTGACATCGTACCCCCTTAGTTACCTAAGTGTAATTTTAGCACAAATAGCCGTAAGATAGGGCAAGGGCTTGCCGCGTAGCAGTTTCGGCCAATCAACCTTGGCTGCACAGATGAGATATCGCCGGTTAGCCTGATGGAGGCTGGCGGCAGGGTTTAAATTAGCGCAGTTCGCCGCGATTATCTGGTCCTGCGTAAGCACCCGAAGCACGCGAAGTACGCGAACCTCCCGAAACACCCGCAGTGCGCGAATTGCGCACCCCGGGCGTGAACCACCCAATAACCGTCTGCACCAAAGAAAGCACTAAAGCAGCCCAAATAACTGAGCCGATTCCGCGCGCCAAATACAGGCCTCCAATGTTGAATGAAGCAGAAATCCATGAGGTGAGCCAAAGCATTAGCGCGTTCACCACAAAGGAGAATAGGCCGAAAGTCAGGAAGTACATGGGCAGCGAAAAGAATTTCACCACCGGCCGGATCAATGTGTTGACTAATGTCAGCACTAATCCAACAAGCAGGGCCGAAATGATCGTCCCGAAGGCCGTGCCGTCGCTGGCCAACGCCACGTTTCGCGTCAAAAGGGAGGTTACCCAAATCGCCAATGCCGAAAAAGCTACCCGTGCCAAGAAGTTCATAACAGCAAATGATGGCATGATTATGTTATGACCGAATCCGTTTGGCCACCGCCGCCGCCTGCGACCGGGGTAGAACTGCGCCCGGAGGTGGCTGCGCTCCCGAAATACATTGCCGGGGCGCGACCGGAGGCGGGCGAACACCAGATAAAGCTGTCGAGCAACGAGAACCCGTACGCTCCGTTGCGCGCGGTTTTGGAGGCGATTACGCACGCCGCCCTGGAGGTGAACCGGTATCCTGACATGAACGCCACCGAGCTGGTGGAGGTTTTGGCGCGCAAGTCGGGCGTCGCTCCGGAGCAGGTAGTGGTCGGCAACGGTTCGGTGGCGTTGCTGGCGCACATTTTGAGCGCTGTAGTGCGCCCCGGCGACGAGGTGATCTACCCGTGGCGCTCATTTGAGGCCTATCCGATTGTGATTTCGATAGCCGGTGGGCATAAAGTTCCCGTACCTATTACCGATAGCGGTTCTAATCACTTAAATGCGTTACTAGAGGCGGTGACTGATAAGACTAGAGTCATTTTTGTGTGTTCACCCAATAACCCAACTGGAGGTATTGTTTCCGAGCATGATTTTGAAGGTTTTATGGTCCAAGTTCCGCCCGGGATATTGGTTATTTTGGATGAGGCTTACGTCGAATTTGTGCGTGACCCCGGAGCAGTAAATGGGTTACATTTGCTGGATAGATTTCCTAATCTGATCACTTTGCGCACCATGTCGAAAGCGCACGGGCTGGCTGGTCTGCGCATCGGCTACGCCATCGGCAACGCCGACCTGATCGCGGGCGTGCGCGCCACCTGCACCCCATTTGGGGTCAACATTTTGGCGCAAGCCGCCGCGCTGGCCTCGCTAACCCACGGGGCTGAGCAGGTGTTGTCGCACCGCGTGGGGGCGATTGTTGCCGAGCGTTCGCGCGTGGTCGGCGAGTTGCGCAAGCAGGGCTGGCAGGTGCCCGAAAGTCAGGGGAACTTCGTGTGGCTGCCGCTGGGTGAGGCGACGCAGCGGCTTGCGGAGGCAGCGCGCGCAGACGGGATTCTGGTGCGGCCTTTCGGGGACGAAGGGGTGCGCGTGACCATCGCCGACGGCGCGGCAAACAACCAGTTCTTGTGGCTCGCCAATCAGTGGGCGAAAGAACTCATAGGTACTGGCCAGGACGAGTTTCCGCTACCAATTCTGTAGGGGCGCCAGCGGGCGAGGTCGCGACGGCCCCTTGCACGAAGCCCGGCCGGATGGTGGTCAGTTGCGGGGCGCCGGGGTTTGGCGTGCCGCCCAAGAGCGCCTGGATTCCTGTGAACAACCCTTCCAGCCAGCCGACTAATTGGGCGTATGCTAAGCGCAATTCGATATCCGTTGGGGTGGCGGACCTTTTGCCGCCTTTGATGTTAGGCGCGAGGTGTTTCAATTCGGCGCGCAAATCGGGGGATAAACATTCTGTGATTATCTTGAACGCTTTATGGTAGGTGATAGCCAATTCTTTTCGGGTTTGGATATCCAGGGGGGATTGGGGCAGTTCGGTGCCAACCCGTTTTAGCATTGCGCTGATTCTTAGCGCTTTGTTTGGCGCCAGGATAGCCTCGCCGCTCTTGGCAGGTTTCGCGTGGTCGGCCTTGGGTTTGGTGTGGGTCGCCTTCGCCGCCTTAGCGTTCGTTTGGACAGCGTTAGTGACCGTTTGCGCCGCCTTAGCGCCGTCTTGGTCGGCCTGAGGCGCTGCCGCTTCCGAACTGCTATCTCCCATATGTGTTATCGTAGCAGGGCTGGCGGCAAATCTCGGTAAGCCACCTTGCGGCTTTGCAACCAGCGAATTTGGGGGATGGGGAGTTTATGCAGTTTGAGATTGAAGTCATTGCTCCAAGTAAAACGCAAAGAATGGATTCGCTAGATGTAGCCGAAATTACTGCGCTTTATGATTCCGTTGGCTGGTCGGCCTACACTAAAGACCCTGATGGATTATTGCGCGGTATAGGTAATTCGTATATGGTTGCGATAGCACGCGGCGACGATGGACAATTACTTGGCTTGGCCAGAATATTGTCCGACGGGGAAACCATTGTTTATCTGCAAGATATTTTGGTTACTCCTGCTGCGCAAGGCCAAGGAATTGGCCGAGCATTGCTAGCGGCCTTGCAAAAGAATGGCCCCCAAGTTCGGCAATGGGTTTTGCTGACTGATAGTGAACCGGGTCAGCGGGCGTTTTATGAATCGCTTGGGTTTGTGGAGGTTCATGAGCAGCAGCCACCGCTAAGAGCTTTCGTGAAATTACGCTAATAGGGCTGCGGGAATCACTTGGATTCCGCACAGCCCTATTAGTTTTACAGGTTATTTTTAGCTCCTGCTAGCGCCCATTTTCGTGTCAAAGGGCACGGTGTTACCGTGCAGTCACGAGTGGATTAGCCGATAGCTGCCCGACCGATGGTGAAAGCGGAAAGCAGGTAGAGGAAATAAATGTGCGCAGGGTAGAAGATGTAGAAGAAATTCTTCATGCCACGGCCTTTGAGGCCGTTGTAGGCAATCATCGGGATAAAGGCAAAGAACATCAGCCACTGAATGTCGTGGAACGGCCCGAAGCCCATGCTCACGCTTTGCCACATGACTAAGCCAGTTGCGGCGGCGAGCGCCAAGATTTGCAAAGGCAAGTGACGGCGCAGAATGTAGAACGCCAAGCCCAGAACCAGCATTACGATGCCGCCTTCTGCCATTGCAGTGGAAGGTAGGATGTTGATTGCCCTAAAGATCCAGATGCCAATGTTCCCGTATTCGAAAGGCATCCAGCGCCCGCTCATGATCAGGTTGATCGGGATGGAAGCGATAAACGGCGCAGCAAATAGTGCAGCCGCGATAACAACGTTCACGATGGAGCGTACAACGCTAGTTTCCGAGACTGCCGATTTGTTGATCGCTGCCCAGATGCCTTTAGCGCCAGCGACTAACAAGTCCCAACCCCACATCCAAAGCGTGACAATCAAGAAAGTGCCAAACGCGCGGTTCATCAACATGACATCAGTGGGCACAAAGTTCTCAATTACTTGATTGAGGATACCCATTACCACCGTGGCAATAGCCAAGCGCGAGATTAGCTTTTTGCGGTTTTTGGTGTAGTGGAAACTATCAGCGAAAGCGAAGAGGAACATCGGCATTACTACGCGGCCCAACATGGTTGCCCACATCAAAGGGTGCGCGGGGGTGGAGAACATTTGGTGAATGTGATCCACAAACATCAAAATACAGGCGAGA
>JAITCS010000081.1 GCA_031282935.1 Cellulomonadaceae bacterium | reverse complement strand
TACCAGTCATAGAGCACATGGGCGCCGTTCTTGATTTGGGGTTTCAGCGGCGCAACGGAACGGACTTCACTGCCATTTAGGTAAACTTGTTTTAGATGCTTCAAGCCAGCCAACGGGGTAACGTCAGCTACTTTGGTGTTCCGGGCATACAAAGTTTCCAGCTTGGAAAGAGCCTTAAGCGGCGTCAGGTCTGCTACAGCGGTTTCGTCTAAATCTAGCTCCTTTAGATTAACCAGCCCGCTTAGCGCGGATACGTCACTAATGCGGGAACCCATAAGGCAAAGGTGTTCTAGTTTGGTAAGGGTAGATAATGGGGTTAGGTCGGAGAACTCATTCATGTCCATATCCAAGTATGTCAAATGAGTTAGTTGCTCGATACCGGTCAAGTCTTTGATTTTGTAATCGAAACAGTCCATTTTTGTGGCTTTTGCGGCGTCCGCTGCGGTTTCGATTTTGTTCGCTTTTAGACATTCTTGCAGGCCGGGGTCGGCCACTAAGGTGCCGTCATCGCCCTTTGCCGTGAGGGCCAACTGACTGCTGGCGGCGCATCCTGTCAAGCCGAAAACCACAACTGCGGAAATCGCGGCACAAGTGAAACTACGCGGCTTGCCAAAAATCCGATACATCGCAAATCCCTTAACTGGCACGTTCCTAGACCCATGCCAAGGGTATCTCTGGCATCCGGAGCGCGCCACCGCAAGGGCATCGGGGAGTCCGGCTTAGGGGTGTTTGGTGCGTTTAGTGGGCAGCGGCTTCGGCGAGGGCGGCTTGCAGGCTCGCGGTGAAAGCTCGCGAGGTGTTGGTGGCGCCGGTCACGAAGTTCAGGTCCCCGGTTTGGCGGCCAATCGCTTGCCCGACCAGTTCTGGGATGGCGTCGTAGTTGCGCAGGCGGGACTGGCGGTTCCCGGTGGGGTAATCCGCGTCCACACCCACGATCTGCCCGTTCGACACTGTGACCGTAACCTGAACGTCACCGGAGGCGATGGCCTCCGCCGGGCCGGTGAAAGTCCCGTCCCGCAGCGCCTCGGCGGGCATCACCCCGGCCGGAGCCGCCCAGTCAATGACGCGCTCGTACTGCGCCCGGCCGTGCAAACCGGCGAACACGGCGGCCCCCGCCCCCAAAGTGGCGACCGCTCCCCGCAGTACGCGGGCGGACCTCAAGCGGGGGTAGCCCTCGATCAGTTTCTTCTCTTTACCCATTTTCCGAAACCCCCTACCTAAAACGCGAACTCTTCGATGTGGATTTGCTCATGGGGGATGCCCGCTTTGGCCATGTCGGTTTTGACCCCATCCATCCACGGGGGCGGGCCGCACATGAACACGTCGGTGCCAGCCGAATTGTCGGTGCCTTTGGTGGGCATTTCGTTCACCCATTTCTGGATGATTTCGGAGCCGTCCAACCCGGTGCCTTTGTCGTCCACCGCCGGGTGCCAGCGGGAGCCGTTCTTGGGGGATTTCCCGATGAGCCGCTCCCACTTCAAGCCCCGCTGATCCACCAACGCCTGGATTTGGTCGGTCATCATGGCCTCCTCCTCGCTGCTGTCGCGGGTAACCAAAGTGGCCTCACCCGGCCCCCAACTCTGCTCCCCCAGAATAGAAAGCATCGGCCCTAAGCCCGCGCCTGCGGCGAACATCAGCAGGTTGTTGCCAGTGCGCAAGTCGCCATTTACCCGACCGTACGGGCCTTCGGCGATGACGCGAGTGCCGGGCTTGAGCTTCTTGATCCGCTCTGTGCCGTCGCCTACCACGCGGACGCAAATCTGGTATTTGTCGTCGGTGGGGGGCATGGACAGCGAGAACGGGTGGCCTTGCCACCAACCCGGCTCCCCGTCGAGGAACCGCCAGATGAAGAACTGCCCGGCGCGGGCGTGCAGTTGGTTCAGGTTGCGCCCGCTCATTTGCACCGCGACGCCGCGCGTGCCATCCGGCTCGGCCGAAACTATGCGCAGTTGGTGCTTGTGCCAATTCCACAACGGCCTAATCAGGCGGAACACTACTGCGGAAAGTAAAACCACCCCCCAAAGCGTCCACCAGAAAATGCGAGCGGGCCGCGAGGTGATGAAACTTCCGCCGCTCCACAGTTGGTGCGGCAAAACCAAAAGCACGCCAACGTAAGCCAAGAGGTGCCAGTGCAGCCAAATCTCATACCGGAACTTTTTACGAATACTCGGCAAAGACATCAGGATTACGGCACCGAACAGCACCAGAGTGCCTAAAAAGGCCAGGTCAGCGCCAGGGAAATCCGACAAAATGTGTGTGAACTGCACTAACGGATTCCGATTTATCGCAAACCGTGGCACCGCGAATGAATACCCCACGCTCACTATGAGAACGTGCGCCAGCACCAGCCAGAACACCCGGAAACCGAGCTTGCGGTGTACGGCCACAATCACGTCGCGGCCCAGACCTCGCTCAATGAACGGGACTCGCGCCATCAGGAGTATCTGCATCAGCAGCAAAAAGGCCGCAAAGAGGCCGACTAAGGCGCCCAAAGCTTGCAACGCCATCGGGACACTGCGCGTCAAATCCGCCCAGGCACCGCCCGCAAACCAGAACACCACCACGGCCGCGCCGAGCGCCCAGATGATGGTGTCAGTCAGCAGCCCCAAGGTGGCATGAGAGTGCGCGCGCGGACGCGGCGCGGGGAAAAACGGCAAGCCTTTGTCGTCAATTTTGGTTAATAACTGTTCTTCAGGCACCGGATTTGTGGTCATTACCGGCCACCCGATCCGCTTGGCACGCAGGCAAACGACTTTCGCCCCGGGTGTTGGGGGCGCACCTGAAAGAGCCCAAATCTCATGTTCGCCATTCTGGCACCCTTGCCAGACATTTTTGCCCCCGCAACGCTGGCGGCGCAATGTTAGTTCGGCGACGAGGTGGGTTTTCCTCGCATCGGCTTTTTTTAAGCGCGCTAGCTGAGCTTCAGCGGGCGCTGGCCTGGAACAAACGGGCCCTAGTTTCGGCTAGGCGTGCGCGGCCTTGGCCAAAGTCTCCACAATCAGGTTCGCGTAGGCAGCCTTGCCAGCCTCGGTGGGGTGGATTCCGTCGGGGCCCATAAACTCCGGGTGTTCAGCAATCAAGCCGTGCCAATCCGCGATGGTAATCAGGTTCGGGTACTGGGCGGCAGCCGCCGCCACCTGCTCGTTACCGCCCGGAATCCAGGTGCGATCGCCCCAAGCGTTCACCAGAATCAAAGCGCGGTCAGTGCCAATGTGGTTGACTATCTCATCGTACTGTTCCAACCGCACACCAGCGTTGGTGGCCAGGCCCAGCACCACAAATTCGCGCACCTCGCCGTGCTCGTTTTGGGTGTCGAGAATGTCCATCCCGGCGGGCAGGGCGCGCCCCACCTCGGCGTCAATCGAAATCCCGGGCAGCAGCCCCTCCAGGTAAGGTGTAGCCCCCACCATCAAAGAATCACCAACAGCAGTGATCTGGGCGCCACCTGGCACCTCCACCACTGGCTCAAGGTATTGCACGTCCACAGCGGCCACTTCAAACCCCTCAATCGCACCGACTAATTCGAGCTCGCTGGGCAGCAACCCGCAAGCGGTCACAACAGTTTCAGCTTTTTGCGGGAACTCATCCAACGTAGGCGCAAAGGCCTGCCCCGGCATTAGGGTGAACATTGAAGTCGCAATTCCAGCAATAGTACCTAACGCGACGTTGCGTATCCGGTGTCTTGGCATTTCTCAATAGTGAACCACCCCTGGTGCCACTCAACGCCAAATGCGCACAGGTGAGTACCACCGAGCGCTTTAGCGAGTAGTGAAACGCTTTGTCAATCGCGTCCCGCTACTCCTGTTTGCGCCAAGGCCTCCGCGACCAGTTGCGCGTAACGTTCCATGCCTGGAACGGAGGGGTGTATCCCGTCGCCGCCGAGCAGTTCTGGGTCGGCGCTGACAGCGGCGTTCCAGTCCACTAGCACCACCTGCCCAGGGTAGCGCGCGGCGGCTGCCGCCAGGGTTTCGTTGGATTCGGCGATCCACACCCGCTCACCGTAACCTGTGACGAAAAGGGCCACTCTGTCCGGGCCGATTTCGGCCAAGACCCGATCAATGGCCTCTGGTTTGACCGCGCCGTTCGTAGCGAGGGCAATCAGCACGTAAGGTCGCAATAGTTCGGCCTCGTTGAGGTCGGCCAGAATCGGCAAGGCGTGTCGGAATTGCCGCGACACAGCGCCGTCAATATATATGCCCGGCAGTTGCTCCAGCAGTTGCGGCACCGCTCCCAACAGCACCGAATCGCCGATGGCCGTCAGTTCCACCCCGTCGGGCGGCTGCACCTGCGCAGCTTGCGCCGCGACCTCTTGGTCGAATAGCCCGCCGTCGAGCAGTTCCGCACCCACGGGTACGGTTGCGGCCGTGTCCGGTAACGCCACCGGCTCCGTTACATGCGGAGGAACCGGGTGCGGCGGAACCGGGTGCGCGTCCTGACGGGTTAAGGAGGCCGCCTCCGCACCGGCCAGGATTTGCCTTGTTATCTCCGATTGGGACGGCGCGGTTGCAGCAGCGGCGGCCGTTCCAATCAGGCCCGTAGCAGCGATTGTAGCGATCGCGACGCGCGCAAACCGAGGCAGTTGCCAGACCCTGCGGAAATAACCGCGCAACCCCAGGGTGTGCAGGGGCGCGTGTACCAACCGTTCGGTCAGCGCCGTCATAGCGAGCGTGCTCGCCAACACCAGCGCTATTACCCACCATTTTGAGGCGTAGGGACGGCGGCCAAAAGCGGCCAACGTAATCACTAGCAGGGGCCAATGCCACAGGAATATTCCGTATGATTTTTGGCCCAACCACCGCAGCGGCCACACTTCCAAACGCGCGCCAAGCTGGGGGAATCCCAATATCAGCCATAAAATAAATACCGATGCCAGCGCCGCCCCGAACATCAGGCCCTGGAATGACCTATCGCTGTCCCAATGCAGCCGCGCGGCCAACACGAGCAACCCCAACCCGGCGCTGCCGCCGAAAGTTATCGCCCATTGCAAACTGAGGCGGCTGTGCAG
>JAITCS010000059.1 GCA_031282935.1 Cellulomonadaceae bacterium | reverse complement strand
GCCAGGCGCAACCCCCGGCAGGCGGGGGTTCAGATAATGCGGCTTGAAGCGGGTGCGCAGGCAGGGTGGTTTCGACAGGCTCAACCACCGGCAGGCGGGGGTTCAGATAATGCGGCTTGAAGCGGGTGCGCAGGCAGGGTGGTTTCGACAGGCTCAACCACCGGCAGGCGGGGCTCAGACCATGCGGCGTGAAGCGGGCGCGCAGACCCCTGATGTTAGCGTTATCATCCCGGTATTCAACTCCGAGCAGTGGCTCCATGAGTGCATTAACTCCGCATTACGGCAAACCGGAGTGGGCTTGCAAATCATTTGCGTAAATGATGGCTCAGAAGACCAGTCAGCGGCAATTCTGGCGGAGTATGAGCTTTTGTGCCCGAACATTGAGGTGATCACCCAAGCGAACGCTGGATTGTCTGCTGCTCGAAACGCTGGCTTGGCGAAAATCACCGGGCGCTATGTGGTGTTTTTGGATAGTGACGATTATTGGCGCGAGGATGACTTAGCCAAATTAGTTGCGTGTGCAGACCGGAACGAATTGGATTTGTTGGTTTTTGACGCCTTGCCTTTCCCGGCTTTGGGGGTAGCCCGCGAAACCTGGCAGCGTTATCGCACTTATTATCGGCAGCGCGGAACTTATGAAGAACCCCGAACTGGAGTGCGGCTTGCGGCCGATATGCAAGAAAACAAAGACTACCGGCCTGCCGCGTGGAAATATCTTTTTGCTGCTGAACTTGTTCAACGCCATAGACTCAGGTTTCTGCCTAGAGTAATTCACGAGGACAACGCCTTTACTTTCGGTTTATTCCTCAGAGCGCAGCGGGCGGCACATATGGCGTTACCGTTTTACGCTAGGCGGGTGCGCCCGGAATCCATTATGACCACGGTTTCGGCGCAGCGCTCCGGAGCCAGCCTCGAAAGGGTTTGGACGCAGATGGGCCGCGAACTCGTGACCGTGAGCCACACTGTTACCCCGAGCGAATTGGCGCAGTTACGGCAAATCATCCAAAAAGTTCACGATTACGCGGCCAAATTGTTTGCGAATGCGGTGGCGTCAGCCCCCGATCCGATTGGCATGTGAGAACCTGTTAGCATGGCTCTGCAATTACTGGTACTGAGCGCCTGGGTTATGCTGCCCGGTGCCGGGGTTGCCATAGTGCTGGGCCTGAAAAGGCCGTGGTGGGCGCTGCTGGCGCCGGCAACTTCGATTGGCCTGCTGAGCGGGTTCGCAATCATTTTGGGCTTACTGGGAATACCGTGGCACGGCGGCACTGTGGCCGCAGCAATCATCTTGCTCATTGCCATAATTGCTGCCGGAAGGGTATTTCACCACAATTTCATCCCTGGCAATTACGCGATGCGGCACGGCAAAAACAATTATGCCACCAATTATTTAGTGCCACCTAAGAATAACGGGCTCAGGGATAGCAACCTACTCATTTGGTTGGGTATTATCGCCAGCGGGTTGATTCAAGGCATAAGCACCTATCGTGGCATGGGGAATCCGCATTGGTTACCCCAAAACTCGGACACTCCGTTTCACTTGAATGCGGTTCGGTTTATTCTGAATAATGAGAACGCGAGTTCGTTTTTCATTTATCGGCTCACTGGGCAGGTGGGCACTCCGGCCGGTTTCTACCCGGGCGCTTGGCACGGTGTGGTATCGCTTTCGGTGTTGGATTCGATTTTACTGGCATCAAATGCAATGGTATTGGTGGTCACTGCGATTATTTGGACCACCAGCTTAGCGGCCCTCGGTTATGTGATTGCGCCCCACCATAAGTTAGTGGCGGCGCTCGCGCCGTTAGTAGCCGCAGCCTATTTGTCTTACCCAAATAGATTCTATAACGCGGGCGTGTTGTGGCCCCAAGCTCTTGCCTACGCGATGGTGCCCGCCGCCGTCGCGGTAACAATACTATTGTTTCGGAAGCGCGCTGCGCACAAACGGCACTTGAGTTGGGTATTAGTGTTACTCACCATTCTTGGCGGAATTGCCTTAGCGCAACCTTCTGGCATATTGGTTTATGCGATTTTCGCTACGCCTTACATTATTGCTCGCGCTTTTCGGCCACTTTGGCGACATTTCCGTATTTGGGCGCGGAGTTATTCACACCGTATTCGCCACACTGAGGCCGCTAAAGCGGAATCGGTGGTCGAAACCACCACCGGGGCGCTGCCAACCATCACTTCCAGTTTTGCCCTCGCTAATCTTGAAGCCCCGCCCAAACAAACAGTGATCCGCCAGCTTATCCGAATCATTTTGCCCTTAGTGGCTGCGGCAATCTGGGTTTACGGTTGGTATCGTCTTTTCGCGTTCTTCTCTGACCAACTAGAAAACCCCACCCGCACGGCTGGAGATCAAGGTTTTTGGATTGGGGTGTGGCACGGGTTATCCGATGCCGCTTTCTTTGCCGGGGCTTTCCCGCGCTATCCTTCTTTGCCTATTATAATAGGCACGATATTCGGGGTAATGGTCGCATTTTCGCACCGCCACACCAGATGGTTACCATTCTCACTGGCTGGAATGTTGCTGCTTTCTGGGTTGGTGAACGCTGACGGTTTCCTTTCGTGGCTAATCTACCCTTGGTATGCTGATGAACAGCGCCTTTTGGCTACAGTGCCTTTAGTTGGTGCCCCCCTAATTGCGCTTGCGATTGTGGCGTTGGCTAGGGGATTAGCGCGAATTCCGAAAGCGAGGTTCCCGGCCTCACCGCTGGCCACTTACCCCAAGATTACTGCCACGGTTATCGCCCTTGGATTGGTGGCTGTATTCGGTTTGGCTACTGATAACTTCAGGTTCGAGGAACGGATTCGGATACTTAACTCCAATTATGTGGTGACAATGCAAGGTTTGACCACTGGCAATTTGGTGTCTGAACCGGAATTTGAACTGCTGCAACGCATGGGCCGCGAATTACCGCCCGGGGCTTGGGTGATTGGGGATCCGCTCAGCGGTTTGGGTTTGGCTTACGCCATCTCGAATGTGAACATCATTTACACCACTTTGGGGCCGGGGCATTGGGGAGATGACGCCGTATTTTTAGGGCGGGAGTTTGAGAACCTACCCGATGATCCTGAAGTGTGTGCCGCTTTGGGGCGGTTAGGGGTGCAATACTTTTACAACGACACGGAAACGCACTTGCATTGGCGCTCTGCTTGGGAGCGGCGCTTTCGGGGGCTGTGGGTTTCGGATCAACCTTGGCTAGAGAAAATAGATTCCGGCGGCACCGCCACGCTTTATCGGATTACCGGCTGCGGCTAATGCCGGGCGAATTCCGGCGCCGCCTCGTCAGCGATATGCGCCAAGCAGCAGACAAAGCGTAAATCGGACAAATACCGCTAACCGCACGCAATAGCACAAAACGTGAGCCGAATCATCGCCAAAATAGTAAAGAAATGATAACAATGTGGCGTTTCGGCGGGTATGTCGCAATAAATTGCAACTTTGTGCTTAGCGTAAGTGCTGTATTCAATGAGGAAAATGTTGCTAACAAGGCAAGCTCGCAAGGCAAGCCCCGCGAAAATGGAGATTCAGCAATGGAGAGCCAACCCAAGAACATGCGCCGCCAGTTGCTGGTGGGCGCTGCGGTAATTAGCTTGTCTGGCCTTATCGGGGCGCCAGCGTACGCAATAGACTCGAACGCGAACGAAAAGATAGCGGTTGACGTAATTGAGGATCCCCTCGATAGCGACGCCGCTGCGGGTATCACCCCAGAAATTACCAGCATTGAATTAACCGAATCCGACCCCTTTGCCTCGCCGAAACCAGGCATTTTGCCGCCCGGTATTTTACCCGGCCCTGATACCGTTTTACATGCCGATGCTGATATTAGTGGCCTTTCTATTATAGGCGTGAACTGGATCGCTGGCACTGCCACTGAGGGCACGGTTGCAGAGTTTCGCACTCACGATTCGTTTGGTTGGACCGCTTGGGTGGAAATTGAGATAGAGGACGCCCCATATAACACCCCCGGAATGCGTGACGCGACGGCGCCTTACACGGCACTCGGAATTGATCAGGTTGAGGTTCGGTTAATCGCACCGAATGGTGCTCCGGTAGATCCGCAACTCAACGTTATTAGTGCCGAAGTGACGCCAGCGGATAATGCGAATGTGGTTTTGGAGGTTCGCGGTGATGGCGCTTCTCGGTCTGGTTCGTCATTAAATGCGGCTGGCCCATCGGGGCGTAGCGCTGGCAATTTAGCAAGTTGGGGCGGCTTTGCAACTAAACTTTCCGCACCGAAACCTACCATCATTTCGCGGTCCGCTTGGGGGGCTGACGAACGCCTTATGACCTGGAAACCAAAATCAGCCGCAATTTACGGGGTTACCGTTCACCACACCGCGGGCCGAAATGATTACACTAAAGCGGAAGCTCCAGCTTTGGTGCGCGCCATTTACACTTACCACGCGAAATCTAACGGGTGGGGCGATATCGGCTACAACTTTGTGGTTGATAAGTTTGGCAACATTTATGAGGGGCGCGCTGGAGGTATTGACAAGTCCTCACGCGGCGCCCATTCGGTGCCCACTAATGAGCTGGCTTTCGGTGTTTCGTTCTTGGGTTGTTACGGAGATAATTCGGAGTGCCCCAAGAGCAAATACGGCGTGGGCGAAGTAACTGATGAAATGATGAACGCGGCGGCTTCGGTAATCGCCTGGAAATTCGCTATCCATCAAGTGCCCGTCAATTCTACTTTCAAGACTAAGGGCAATAAGGCCACCAATAAGCCCGTGAAAGAGGTTGCGGCCATTCACGGGCACCGCGATGCGGATTACACCACCTGCCCAGGCAATAAGCTGTACGCGTTATTGCCCAAGTTGCGCACTAAAGTGGAGAACAGGCTCTCAGGTCACCCTGACACCCATATTCCGATAGTGCCAGTTATCCCAACCGGAAAGAACAGCACCACCCGCACGGTTTCATCTATTCAGGCTTTGGTTGGCGCGAGCCCGGATGGCATCTATGGCCCAGATACCACCGCGAAAGTGGCGGCCTGGCAAAAGTCCAACGGACTAGACGTAACTGGTAACTGGGATAAAGCTTCCGACAAATATGGTTTCCCGATGGACTTTGAGCCAGGGAACATCATTTCGGATTCCATCATGTTCAACCCCAGCGCCATGACTGAGGATCAGGTTAGGAACTTTGTGCAGGAACAGGGCGCTAAATGCGTGCCCACGGCTGGAAATGTCTGTCTCAAAGATTATGTGGAGAACACGCAAACCATTCCGCAAACCCAATACTGCACCTCGCCGTATTATGGGGCGGAAAACGAATCGGCGGGCACCATCATATATAAGGCTGCTACTTCTTGCGGCATAAACCCGCAGGTCTTGTTGGTGACTTTGCAAAAGGAGCAGTCGCTCATCCTATCGGATCAAGGCAAACCGGCCACCACTTATGATCGCGCTTTGGGTTATCGGTGTCCTGATCCGGCCCCCGGACAGCCCACCGTTTGCGAACCAGAATTCGCTGGTTTCTCAAAGCAACTTTATGCTGCCGCTTCCCGCTTGCAGGAATACAAGGTGCGCCCAGATAGTTTCCCGTATAAAGCGGGCAAGACCTATCAGGTAAAGTATCATCCAAGCTGCTCTACCACTGCGCCGGTGTTTATGGCGAACCAGGCCACGGCCAACCTCTACAATTACACGCCGTTCACGCCGAATCGGGCGGCTTTATTGGCAGGCAGCGCGAACGGGGATTCCTGCTCATCAACGGGCAACCGCAATTTCCACCGCTATTTCAATATGTGGTTCGGCAGCCCTCGGGTTGATGAAGAACCGGCCGTTATAGAGAATCAAGGCTCTGGCACGGTCACTATCGAAGGAAGTGGTGTGCCGGGCGCGACACTATTCGCAAATCCCACCCAATTCTCGCCCGAACCGACTTGGTACACGTACAAGTGGTTCCGCAACAACGAACCGATATTCGGGGCCGATTCGCAATGGTATCAGGTGAGCGTTGAGGATGCCGGGCAGCAGTTATCGGTGACAGCGACCGGATACGGGTCTGACGGCAACACCCAAACCGCAACCGCGACAAAGAATATGGACAAGACGGAATTCATTCCAGGCGTTGTCAATATCGCAGGCCAAGTTGTTTCCGGAGCGACATTATCGGCACAGCCGGAGGGCTTCACACCTTATCCGAGCGGCATCACTTATCAGTGGTTCCGTGACGATAAAGTGATCACTGGCGCTACCGGGCAAACATACGAATTAGGGCAGCCGGACTGGAATAAGCGAGTTCGCGTAAAAGTGACGCTCACTTCCAATATGGCAAAAGAGGCGCAATTCAAATCTATTGACGTAGTGGTGCCGGAACCGCAGAAGTTCGCCACGGTAGGCAAAGCCAACCTGACCGGGCAGCCGAAGGTCGGGGCTGTGCTCACCGCCACCACCGCCGGGTTTGACCCCAAGCCCACAACCAAGACCTACCAGTGGTTGCGTGACGGCGCGCCGATCAACGGCGCCACCATCCCAACCTACGAAATCACCAAGGCGGACGGCGACCACAAGATCACCGTCGAGGTGACCGCCAAGGCGCTCGGGTATCGGGACGCTGTCGCGGTTTCGCCCGCCAAGGCGGTGCCACCCAACGGCATGTACGGCGGCAAGGTCTCCATCAAGGGCGCCTTCAAGGTGGGCGAAGTGGTGCAGGCCAGCGTCAGCGGGGTCACGCCGCAGCCGAGCGACTACAAGTTCACCTGGATGAGGGGCGGCAACGTGGTTGCGGAGGGCGCCACTTACAAGATCAAACCGGGCGATAAAGGCCGTGATCTTAAGGTCAAAGTGACGGCTTCTCGGCCTGGCTTACCCAAGTACGTGCTTTCATCGGATACAAAGGTGGTGAAGTGACTTTCGCGCGCAGCGGGTGGAGGGAAGCGGTATGAGCAAGGTACGCACCAAGAACGTTATTTCTAGTATCGCCTGCGGTTCGCTGCTGGGTGCGGGGGCCTTTTTCGCCGCGCCGCAACCGAACACGGCTTATGGCGCAATGCTCTTTGACGCGGGCAATATCATTTCCGATTTCTCGATGTATAACTCCTCAACCATGACCAAGGATGAGGTCGAGAGTTTCATCAAAGAGAAGGGCGCTAATTGCGTTGCGGAGGGCAATAATATCTGCCTCAAGGATTACCGCGAAACCACCTCCACCCGACCGCCTAACGATTTCTGCCAGAAAGAGTTTGGCGGCTCGCAAAACAATAGCGCCGCTGGCATCATTTACAAGGCGGCAAAGGCGTGCGGGATAAACCCCCAGGTTTTGTTAGTCACCTTGCAAAAGGAACAGGGGCTGATCACGGCGCCTAAGGGGAAACCGGCTGGCACATATGAGCGAGCTCTCGGTTTCGGCTGCCCGGATTCGTTGAATGGGGGCTGTTTGCCGCAGTATTCCGGGTTTGCGAATCAGGTGTATTCGGCGGCCTCGCGGTTGCAGCAATACCGGATAAACGCGGGCTCCTTCAATTATCGGGTGGGCGAAACCGTTCAGATTAAGTTCCACCCGAAATCTGAGTGCGGCACGGGCGAGGTTACCATCAAGAACCAAGCCACCGCTGGCCTTTACAACTACACCCCATATCAGCCGAATGACGCGGCGCTAAACGCCAACATCGGCGCCCTTGGGGATGAATGTTCCTCTTACGGAAACAAAAACTTCTCGTACTACTTCAACCTCTGGTTTGGTGACCCGCACTACAAGGGTTCCCCAGCCAAAGTTGAGGGCGATGCCGCAGTGGGCAGCACCCTGACCGCCCACCCGGGCACCTGGATGCCCGCCACCGCGCTGTTCTACCAGTGGCTCGCCGACGGCTTCCCCATCGAGGGCGCCACGTCAGAAACCTACCAGGCCGCCCCCGAGGACCAGGGCAAACGCATTTCGGTGCAGGTGACGGGCGCCAAATCGGGCTTCCCACTGCAGAGCAAGAAGTCCCAGGCACTGCTGATTGACCGCACCGTATTCAATGTCGCGGCGCAGCCCAAGATCGTCGGTGTGTTGCGCGTGGGGGAGAAGCTCAAGGTCAACACGGGCGAGTGGACGCCAGAGCCAACCGACTTCACCTACCAGTGGTTCGCTGACGGTCAGAAGATCAACGGCGCCACTAAGGACCACTACATCCCATCGCAGAAGATGTTGGGCAAGCAAATCTCAGTGAAGGTGCTCGCCTCTCGGCCAGGGTTCAACTCGCTGCTGGTGGCCAGCAATCGTACCTCGCCCATCAAAGCCGCTGCTGGCGGGTAATTTGGCGGGCGCGTTCGGCGGCTAGCGGTCTCGTGGCTGGCTGGCGCATAATTCCGGGTCGGATGGCGCGGTGTGGCACGCCACACCCAGTGCTCGGGCGCGGTTAGCGCAGGAATATTACGGACTTAGCACTATACTTAAAACATGTCGATCCCGAATTTCTACGCCATCGTGCCAGCCGGGGGCGCTGGGACCCGATTATGGCCGCTGAGTCGCGCCGGTGCGCCCAAGTTCCTGCTGGACTTGACCGGCTCGGGCCGCACCCTGATCCAGGCCACCCTGGCGCGGTTGGCGCCGTTGGCTGAGGGCATCGTGATCGTCACTGGCCAAAAGCACGTGGCCGCCTGCCACGAGCAACTGCCCGATTTCCCTAAAGAGGACCTTTTAGCCGAGCCGGTGCCGCGCAACTCGATGGCCGCCATCGGGCTGGCTGCGGCGGTGCTGCAGCAGCGGCACGGCGACGTGGTGGTCGGCTCGTTCGCCGCCGATCAGGTGGTACACGGGCAAGACCTGTTCGGGGCGGCCGTGAAAGAGGCCGTGGCGGCCGCGAACGCGGGCTACGTGGCCACCATCGGGATTGCCGCCCAGCGGCCTTCGACGGCTTTTGGGTACATCGAGTCCGGCGCGCCGTTGGACGTGCCGGGGGCCTCCACCGTGTTGCACGCGGTCGGTTTCACTGAGAAGCCGGATGCCAAAACCGCTACCCAGTATGTGCGCAAGGGCAATTACCGCTGGAACGCGGGCATTTTCGTGGCTCGCACTGACGTTTTGCTGGGCCATTTGAAGCAGCAGCGCCCCGAATTGTATGAGGGCTTGATGGAGATCGCGC
>JAITCS010000009.1 GCA_031282935.1 Cellulomonadaceae bacterium | reverse complement strand
GGGTATGAGGTTGTGGAGCAAATTGTTCCCGATGGTGAAGCGCAAAAAACCTCAGAGGTAGCTGCCGAATGTTGGGCCACCGCCGGAAAGGCCGCCATTACCCGCTCTGATGCGATTGTGGCCGTGGGCGGGGGCGCCACCACAGACTTGGGGGGCTTTATCGCAGCAACTTGGCTCCGGGGAATTGCCGTAGTCCAAGTGGCAACGACACTTCTTGCCATGGTAGATGCGGCTGTCGGTGGTAAAACAGGGATAAACACTGCGGAAGGTAAAAACTTAGTCGGCGCCTTTCATCAGCCCGCTGCAGTTTTCTGCGACCTTGAATTTCTTGAAACTTTACCTGCTCGGGATTTTACTGCCGGTTTAGGTGAAGTTGTCAAATATGGCCTGATATCGGATAAAGAAATCTTGGGCCTAATCGAAAATAACGCCGCCGAACTAAACCCCTGGAAAGGCGCGCAAACTGACGCAAAAACCTGGCAGGTTGTCGAGGAATTGGTGCGGCGCGCCGTTGCGGTTAAGGCAGAGGTTACGAGCGGTGACCCAACCGAGAAAGGTGTGCGAGAGTTCCTCAATTATGGCCATACGCTCGGCCATGCGATTGAACATGGCGAGCATTTCACGTGGCGGCACGGGGAGGCGGTGGCTGTTGGCATGGTGTTCGCGGCGGAATTGGCGGCGCTCGCCGGGTTGTTGACCGCTGCAGAGGTGGCCAGACACCGGGCGCTCCTGACTGCGGTGGGGTTGCCAGTGCGTTACTCCAAAAAAACCCTTGCCGATTTGCTGCCGGCCATGGGGCGCGATAAGAAAACCAGGGGAAACCGAATGCGATTCATTGTGCTAGATGGAATTGGAAACCCAACCCGCCTTGTGGCTCCCGATCAGGATTCTCTGGAAAAAGCGTTCCAGAACATCGCGCAACCTTGCTGAGGTTTCGGTTTTGGTTGAGTACGGTACGCCAAGAATCAGCGCCAAAGCCCCTTCGATTCGAGAACGGAACGCAGAGTGTCAGCGCGATCAGTGAATATGCCGTCAACGCCCAAATCTAGCAAGGCCGCCATCTCGGAGCGGGTGTTGACCGTCCAGACTTGCACATACTTACCGATGGCGTGTGCCATGTCCAGGGTCTGGAGGTCAACCACGCCCAAGCCGAAAGGCCCAACCTCGTGCGAAATCGGCACCTGTAAAGCGTCCACCTCCCGCAGCGCCAACGCCGCCAACCGCCGGGAGCCAACGCGGGCGGCAGCCAAAAATGCCGCGATCTCTGCGGTTGAAGCGGCCGTCGCCACCGGCTTGCTCAACAGGCGCACGGTGGCTTTCCGGCGCGGAGCCGAAAATGAGGTGATTAGTACACGGTCGTGGGCCCCCACTTTTTCGATGGCCGCAGCGGTCGGCTCAATACCGGAATCGGCTTTAATATCCAAATTAACGTATACATCTGGGAAAGTGGTCAGCAATTCCACTAACGTGGGAATAGGTTCAACCCCTCCAATGTAGAATTGTTTTACCTCTTTATATGGCATCTCAGCCACATTGCCTTTACCGTCAGTGGTGCGATCAAGGGCTGCATCGTGCAAAACAATGGCCACACCATCTTTTGTGCCATGCACATCCGTTTCCAAATAGGTGTACCCTAAATCAACTGCGGCGGCGAAAGCGGCCATCGAGTTCTCCAAAAGGGGGCCACTTTGGGTTGAGTCCCAGAACCCTCGGTGCGCTATGGCGACGGGGTGGGTGCCGTCGGCTGGGAATGGGAAGTACCCTTTGGAGGTTTTAGACATTTGTTTAGCCATTCAACTAATTTGGTGAAATACATATTACGGGGAATATCATCGGATAAAGTCAGGTCGTGAACCGCGCCGGGAATTTGCAATACGGTCACGTTATTCCCAATCTTTTCGGCCCTAGAAACAATAGCGGAAACGTCCAACACGGTGTCAGTGGAATCTAGCAAAACCGGAGCGTTGTGGGAGGAGGCGGTCGAGGCCGCCAATAACACCTGCCCTTGCACGTCCAAACCCTGATCGACACGCGACTGGGCGGCCCGCACCGCCCGTAACCAGCCCAACCGAATCGGCTGCCCATCGGGTTTCTTGAGCGCCGGATCGAAACTCCAACGACCGCCATTTTCCGCCAACATGGCCGTCGCATACAAAGACGGCCCAGAAGCCAGAGCCGTAGTGGGCCGCAACCGACCGACCGGCGCAGCCGCCCAGGCGCCAGCCCGCTTGAAAATGGTGCCTGGAACCTCAAAGAAAGGCGCATTTAGCACAATGCCATCCGGAGGCGCCTTTACGCCGGTTTCGTGCCGATAAGCGTGAGCCCACAAAACTGCGGTGAGGCCGCCAGTGGAATGTGCGTGGACGATTAGTGGTAAATCTGGGTGCATTTCCCGCACCGTTTGCGCAGCCGCCGCTAAATCGGAAGCTGGCTCATGGAAATCAGTGACATAATGCGGTATTTGACTAGCCGCTAAAGACCGCCCAGCGGCACGCAAATCCACCGCATAAAACAGGTACCCGGCTTGTTCCATAGCATGTGCAAAATGATCTTGAAAAAAATAATCATTATACCCGTGCACATGCAGAATTACCCCTTTAGGAAAACTGGCTGCGGGGTCACCGGTGTCGGGTTCAGCGGACTTGCTAGTATCAGAGCTGCCGGATTTGCCGGTCTCAAGTCTGCCTGTTTCGACAGTTCCAACCGATTTCACCAATGTCGCCAACCCAATCGGGCGGTGCGCAAAGCCGGGCATTACGTCAGGCTGCCACGCTCCAAGATCGGTCATAGGCGAAATCTTACAGCGACTTTTAGCCCTGATATGCCAAAAATCCTCCAGAGTAGCGATTTTTGGGGCAGACTAGGACTATGACGGATAGGAAATCTCGACGACAGCTCAAGGGAGCGTCCGTTGCTGTGGTTGTCGAAGAGGATTCAGTGGCTGCGAACTCCAGTGTCGCCGAGCATACTCCATTGGTTGTGGTCGAAGAAGTCGAAGAATATGAGACCCCCGAAGTGGTGGTCTCGCCCGCTCTGGCCGCGCTTGAGGCGGAAGCCGATGAGAGTGTGCCCCTTGACCACGGACTCGAAACCCGATACATCCCGCGCCAAGCAGTGCGCGCTTGGGCATTGTGGGATTGGGCCACGCAACCGTTTAGCACCATTATTATTACTTTCGTATTCATTCCGTTATATTTGACCAGTGCCGCGTTTTTGGAGCCAAGGGTTACCGATTTACCGATAAATGATCCGGTGCGGGTCCAAGCTCTTGACCAGTTAGCGGAGCGAATCGGTGGCTGGATTGCGATAGCGGGTATTATCACGGCATTGTTGACGCCGTTATTGGCTCAACGTGCTGCCGCTTTGGGACGGCGGAAACATTGGCTCGCTTTCGCTAACATCCTACTCATTCTAGTTATGTTCGCCCTTTTCTTCATGCGGCCTGAACCGCACTTCTTTACTTTGGCTGCTGCGCTAATTGCGTTAGGAACCATTGTAAATACCGTTGCGAATGTCAATTATAACGCTTTGCTGGCATCGGTTTCCACCCCCAAATCGGTGGGTAGGGTTTCTGGATACGGTTGGGGAGCCGGGTTCCTGGCCGGGTTGGTCACGCTCATCATCATTATGATTCTCCAGGTCACGGGCTGGTTCGGCATGAACGTGGCCGATGGGTCTCCATTCCGTATCGTGGCGCTGGCCTGCGCTATTTGGGCAGCAGTATTTGCCTGGCCCCTATATATGTATGTACCCGATCAGCCTAAAACGGAAAGGCGAGGCAAGCGCGGTTTAATTAGGTCATATTCCTCGGCGGTGGAAATGTTTCGCGATCTGTTTGAGAACTCGCGCACCACATTCTGGTTTCTCCTTGCTTCCGCAATCTATCGCGATGGTTTGACGGGGATATTCACATTCGGGGCGATATTAGCCGTGAGCTCTTTCGGTTTCCGCCCGGAAATGGTGTTGCTTTTTGGCGTGGCCGCATATTTGATTGCCGGTATTTCGACCATGTTGGTGGGGCGCCTAGATAACCTGCAACACGCGCGTAAAGTAATCACTATCTCTTTAGCGATAATCCTCACCTCTGGAATGTTACTGCTAATATTCCATCGCCTCGGTGCCGCCGTGTTTTGGATATTCGGCCTATTACTTTGCGCTTTGGTTGGGCCAGCCCAAGCAGCCTCGCGGGCTTTCCTTTCCCGCGTGACGCCGCCGGGCCACGAAGCGGAAGTGTTCGCCCTTTATGCCACTACGGGCAAAGCGGCGGCGTTCCTTTCCGCGGCCATGTGGACGATTTTCATTGCCGCTTTTGGCGCCACAATTTGGGGTCTGATGGGTATTTTGCTGGTGATTGCAGGGGGTTTGGGTGCTCTGATTTTCCTGGTCAAGGATCGCGCGGTTGTTCCAGAGGGTTCGCAGACTTCGGTTGCCGATCCAGTTCCAGTCGCCTTATAGGCCGCAATGTTCTCCGTTTAGTTCTCCGGTTACGTGCGGTCTAGGTCATAGCCCGATGTCGCGAAATCGAACAGATGTCCGCTGGTAGCGAAACCGGTGCGCCACTCCTGGACGGGCTCTTCATATTTTTCTTAATTGCTGCCACACTAGAGCTATGAGCGAGCAGCAACACCAAGAGTCTCAACGAGTATTCGTACTAAACGGGCCAAACCTGGGCCGTTTGGGTGTGCGCGAGCCTGAAATTTATGGTGCAGACAACCTCAAAGACCTCGAGGGTTGCGCGGGTAATTGGGGCAAAACCTTAGGGCTGGAAATCACTGCGCGCCAAACCAAGATCGGAAGAGCGTCG
>JAITCS010000125.1 GCA_031282935.1 Cellulomonadaceae bacterium | reverse complement strand
GCAGTACACCCACGCGGCGGTGACTCCCGAGGCCACCATCGGGGCGGGGATGGCCTTGGCCAGCGCGAGGGCGCGATCCTCCGGGGTCAGGTTCGCGCTTTTTGCGGTGGCGTAGTCGCCGAAAACTCGAACCAGTTTGCCTTCTCGCAAGAGCACTTGCCAAGCGACCTTGCCGAAGTCGTGCTCGGTGAACAAAGGCCCGGCCGGAACCGCTGAAAGGGACCGCAAGGTGGAAACGGTGGCGGGAGTTGGGCTAAAGGTTGCGTTAATCATGCAACAAGACTAGCGCCAAAGGGGCGCCGAAAAACAGAAAACCCCAGGGCGTCCACAATCTGTGGATAACTCTGGGGAAATCTAGTGGAAAGTGGCGTGGATAACTCCACTATCCTGTGTAAAACTGACTATGAGTGGTCTGAAGCGGCTTTCTCGACCTGTTCCAGCCAGGACTTGCGCGCCGCAATCGCACCCTCGATTTCGGTAACCTTGCGGGTGTTCCCGGCGGCTTTCGCCTTGGCGAGATCCGCCTCCAGCCCGCTAATCGCCTTCTGCAACTGGGCGGCTGCGCCCTCGGCCCGCGCTTTGGTTTCCGGGTTGGTGCGCTTCCATTGTGCCTGCTCAGCGTCACGAACGGCCTGCTCAACCGCCTTCATCCGCCCCTCAACCGACCCTAAAGCGGCCCGAGGCACATTGCCGACCGCCTCCCAGCGATCCTGAATACCGCGCAAGGCCGCTTTGGCAGCGCTCAAGTCGGTGACGGGCAGAATCTTTTCGGCGTCATCCAAAATAGCTTTCTTGGCTACCAAGTTGGCGTCAAGTTCGGCGTCGGAGGCTTTGTTGGACTCATCGCGCGCCGCAAAGAACTTGTCCTGCGCGGCACGGAATAACGCCCACAGGTTGTCGTCATCCTTGCGCCCGGCTCGGCCAGCGGCTTTCCACTTGGTGAGCAGGTCGCGGTAGGCGGCTGAGGTTGGGCCCCACTCGGTGGACGAACTGAGCTTTTCGGCTTCGCGGACGATGGCCTCTTTCTTGGCCTTGACAGCCGCGTTGGCCTCATCAAGGTCGTTGAAGTATTGGCGCCGCGCCTGGTCAAAGGTGGAGCGGGCCGCCCGGAATCGCTTCCATAGGTCCGCCTCAACATTCCGGTTGATCCGCACGGGGGACTTTTGCGCCGTCTTCCATTCCTCCATCAGGTTGCGCATTTCCTCGCCAGTGGTTTTCCACTGAATCTTGGAGTGGTCGCCAGCGATAAGCGCCTCCGCCTTCTCAACCAGCGCAGTGCGTTCCTTGAGAGCCTCAGCTTTCGCGGCGGCTTGCAGCGCGCCCATCTCGGCCTTGTGGGCGGCGGCTCGCTCTTTGAAGCCGCCAACCAGGGTACGCAAAGTAGCCAGATCTCCGATGATGGCCGGTTCCGCGAGGTCTTTTTCAAACCTGGCGATTTGCTTCTCAGCGTCACGGGGCGCAAGTTCGGGGTCGGTGAGGCGAGCCTCGAAAGCCTTGGTCTTGCCCTCAAGCACCAAATACCGCTGCACATAAATGGACATGGACTCGCTCGGCGTTGCGGTGGCCGATTGGACGGTACCCACCTGCCGCTTGCCACCCTCGGCAGTATCATCCTGAACAAAAATGCCACCATCTGGCGTGATTTCGCCGAAAGCCTCAGCGGCGGCCACCAGAGCCGGGTTGTAGGTGGCCGACTGACCAGAGCCGGGGCGGGGGGCGGCGGGCTTGAAACCGCCAGGCTTGGGCAGCACGGGCTTGGGAGCTTCGGTTTCGCCCGCCGATTCAGCGGTTACCGAATCAGCCGGGGCAGCAGTAGCTTCCGTTTCAGTCGGAGCGGACGCCTCAGACTCGCCCGTATCAGCAGCCACCGGAGCCGCCGGAGCATCGGATGTCGCTTCCAACCCCGAAGCTACCGCAGGCGCCACAGAAACCGCCGCCGCGACAGACCCCGCCGATTCAGCCGGAGCCACCTCAGCCGGAGTCACCGCAGCCGGAGCCGACGCCGCAGGCTCGCTCGAACCGGCAGCCGCACCCACGCCCGCCACGGCCGGGAAAACCTCAACCGGCGACTCGTCCACGATCTCAAATTGTTCTGATTGCGCTGTAGCAGCCACGTCCACGTTCCCGCCTGATTCCTGGATCTCTTCTAGCAAATCCATTAGCCTACGTCCAGTTAGTTCTGGACGTTCACTCCTATTATCGTAACATCAGTTGCCGGACGCCCATCCGTAGCGCCCCCGGCCACCCCAACTTCGCCGATAGCCTGCACAATATCCAAACCGGATACTATGCGGCCAAACACAGTATATCCACCCGCAGCGTCTGCTGGGATGTATGAGTCCTCATATACCAAGAAAAACTGCGAGCCCATAGATGACCCGTCATTGCCGATGCGGGCCATTGCCAAGGTTCCGGCCGGATACCAGTTGTCTTCCGGGGCGCTCTCAATCGGGCCGAAGCGATAATTGGGGCCACCCGTGCCAGTGGCGGTTGGGTCGCCGCACTGCAACACGAAGATGTTCATGGTTACCAAACGGTGACAAATTGTGCTGTCAAAGAAGCCATCCCGCGCCAAGGCCACAAAGGAGGCCACCGCCTGCGGGGCACCAGCACCATTTAGCTCCACCTCAATAGGGCCAGCCGAGGTTGAGATGGTGGCTTGCCAGGTGCGGTCTTCCGCCAGCGCAGGGTTCGGGGGGAATTGGGAGGCCGCAACGTTGCCAAGTTCGCCAGTGTCATTGCGATTGCTGAACAGGGCCGGTAGTACGAGGGCGGCAATGAGCCCCAGCGTCACGATTCCGGCCGCGATGGCGTACAGTCTTTGGCGGTGCTTGCGCTGTTCGGCAGCAGCGACATCACGCGCCGCTTTCGCGCGGGCAGCGGCCTCGCGTTGCTTTTGGGTCTGGCCCACGGTTCTCCTTAGGATGGTGTTGCAACCCTCATCGTAAAATAATATCTATGCTTGCGCGCCAAACGGGCAGATTTCGACCCTTGAAATGTAACTTTTGATGCGATTAGCTTGTAGATTTGTCTGGTGCAGGTACATGTAGTGGTCGCGCCGGTGTTCGCGACTAATTGTTGCGTGGTGGTTTCGGGGGAGGGCAGCCCTGGGTCGCACGCGCTGGTGATTGACGCTGGAGCCGGGGTGGCGCCGCAGGTGATTGACCTAGTTGAGCGCCAGGGTTGGCAGGTGCAAGCCGTTTTGGCCACGCACGGGCACGTTGACCACACTTGGGATGCAGCGAAACTGTGCGCGCACTTCGGGGTGCCGTTCTGGATTCACGCCGCCGATGAGTACCGGCTGGCCGACCCTTTCACAACGCTGATGCCAGCGGGGGCGGTGCCGAGTCACACGGTGGCGGCGGCCATCGCGGGGGCAGTGGGCGCGATTGGACAAAGCGCTCGCGATTATCAGGTTCCGGCGCCTACGCGCACGTTTGAGGCAGAAACCACGCTGGATTTCGGCGAGGTGACGTTGGGGGCCTTGCACGCGCCAGGCCACACGGAGGGTTCGACCATTTATTTGGTGCCAGACGCTTCCACACCGGGGGGTTTCGAGACGGCTTGCACCGGCGATGTCCTTTTCGCGGGCAGTATTGGGCGCACCGATTTGCCGGGGGGCGATTTACCTACGATGGAAAAGACGCTGGACATGCTTAAGGTCAAGTTGGCGCCCGAATTGCGCCTTATCCCTGGGCACGGCCCGGAATCCACTATGGCTCACGAGATCAAAACAAACCCATATTTACGATAACAGCACGATAACAGCACGCTAGATTCACGCGATGGACTCACGCCGATAGATTCACGCGATAGATTTACGGATACTTTAGGACAGCAGGATAATAACTCATGGCCAAGATTGCACCGATTTCGGGTTTCCCCGAGCATTTGCCAGCCGCATATTTGGTGGAGCAAGAACTCATAGAGATACTGCGCCACACTTTCATGCTGCACGGATATGTGGGAATAGAAACCCGTGCCGTGGAGCCGTTGTTGCAACTTTTAGCAAAGGGCGAAACCTCAAAAGAGGTGTACCTGCTAAATAGGTTGCAAGATGAAGGTAACGCCCCTAAAGCGGATAACAGCAGGTTAGGTTTGCATTTCGATTTGACTGTGCCTTTTGCCAGATATGTGCTCGAAAACGCTGGGCATTTGCAGTTCCCGTTCAAGCGTTACCAGATCCAAAAGGTCTGGCGCGGGGAAAGGCCGCAGGAGGGCCGGTTTCGGGAGTTTATTCAGGCCGATATTGATGTAGTGGGCCGCGACGTGCTGCCCGCCCATTATGAGGTGGAATTGCCGTTAGTGATGGCCGACGCCTTCACTAAAATGTCCAAATTGGGTGTGCCGCCGATAAAGATTTTAGTGAACAACCGCAAATTGTCCCAAGGCTTTTACCAGGGCTTGGGGCTTACCGATATTGACGCGGTGTTACGTTGCATAGATAAGTTGGATAAAATTGGTGCCGAAGCGGTTATCGAATTGCTGGGCAAAGAGGCGGGGGCAACCCCGCAGCAGGCTCAGGCTTGCATCGAAATGGCGAGCATAAACGGCAACGTCGAAGCGCTCGCCGAAGCGCAGGCGGTAGCCGCAAAATATCAGGCCGATTCCGAATTGTTCCAAGAGGGTTTAGCGCAATTACAGCAACTCTGCGTGGCGGCGCAGGCTCGAAACCCTGGTGTGGTAGAAATAGACTTGAAGATAGCTCGCGGTTTGGATTATTACACTGGCTCGGTTTATGAAACAGTGTTGGTTGGGCATGAGGATCTCGGTTCGATTTGTTCCGGGGGGCGGTACGATAAATTGGCCTCCGATGGCAAGGTTTCATACCCTGGGGTCGGAATGTCGGTGGGGGTTTCGCGGCTGGTCGCACGCCTGCTAAAGGCCGGTATTTTGGGGATGAGCAGGCCCAGCCCGGCAGCGGTTTTGGTGGCCGTCACCAGCGAGGACAACCGGGCTGTGTCAGAACAGGTCGCGGCGACCCTGCGCGCCAAGGACATCCCAACCGAGGTGGCGCCCACTGCCGCCAAGTATGGCAAACAAATCCAGTATGCCGAAAAACGCGGTATTCCTTTTGTGTTCTTCCCCCCCGATGATGAAGTAACAGATTCGCGGGTCAAAGATATCCGCAGCGGCACCCAAATAACCACCACTGCCCAAGAGTGGGAACCTCCAGCGGATGACCTCTGGCCGCAATTAGTCACAAATGTCTAGGTTCCGAACCACAGTGTTGGGGCTACCGCCCCGCAGCAAAGTGCCAGCCGATACCATTCAATTTCAGTTGTTCTTTATTTTCGCGCTCGCTGCCATCGCTTTCGGGTTTTTCCTCGATTCCCCAAGAGCCGTATTTGAGGGTAGTATGCGCATTTTGCAGGCGCCTTCTATGCTGCTCAGTGACTATTTTGCGATTGGTAATCCGGGGGCCACTTTCGTTAACGCCGGCCTCTTGATGCTGGTTTATGTGTTGTTTGTGCGGTGGCAACGCGATCAATACACCGGGCCATTAGTGGCGGCCTTGTTCACGGTGTTTGGGTTCGCGTTTTTTGGGAAAAACATTCTCAATTCGCTGCCCATCACCATCGGGGTGTTTCTGTGGGCGAAACTGGAACGTAAGCCAGTGGAGAACTATTTGGTGGCCGCGCTTTTCGGCACCGCGCTGGCTCCGTTAGTCAGTTACATAACCTTTGCGATGGGGTTGCCGTTTTGGTTGGGGCTGCTCACCGGATATGCGGCTGGCATAATTGTGGGCGTTATCATTCCGCCCTTGGCGGCTGCCTTTATGAACTTTCATCACGGGTTGAGCCTGTACAATGTTGGGTTCACGGCCGGGATTATCGGCATGGTATTTGTAGCCCTAGTCACTTTGTTCGGCTTGGAAGTGCCCGAGGTTCATTACGTTTCAACGGACGTGGACATTCCAATCGCAATATTCCTGATTGTCACCTGCCTGGCGATGATCGTGTTGGGTTACCACTACAACCACAATTCCTTTGCGGGTTACCGCAAATTCTTACAGCGGTCAGGGCGGGCGCCTTCTGATTTCTTTGTGATGGAAGGTTTGGGCCGCACCTTTTTGAACATGGGCATTATGGGGATTGCCGTAACGCTATTTGTGCTGTTGGCTGGTGGCCACCTGAACGGCCCAGTGTTGGGTGGCATTTTCACGGTGATCGGGTTTGCGGCCTTCGGGAAGCACCCGGGCAACACCGCCCCCATCATCGTCGGTATTCTGCTGGGCGCCCTGGCCACCGGGCAGAGTCCCGGCGCGACGGGCGTGCTGGTAGTGGTGCTGTTCGGGACGGCGCTGGCCCCGATGGCCGGGGTCTATGGGCCGCTCGGAGGGGTGGTAGCAGGGTTCCTGCACATGGCGCTCGTGACCAACGTCGCCATCCTGCACCAGGGGCTGAACCTCTACAACAACGGGTTCTCGGCGGGCTTTGTCGCCTTTATTCTCATTCCGGTGTTCAACGCGGTTTATCGGATTCGGAACAAGCCGTCGCCTTTGCTAGAGTTGTAGGCAAGGCGGCGTAGTTTAGCTAGGCGAGAGTAGTAAGCTAGACGAGAGCTGTAAGCTAAAGCAAGAAACCAATTAACAACAATGGATGGGCTCAAGAAGTGTTACGAAACATGGACGCAGGCACCCTCAGTGCCGCCAACGTCGGGCAGGAAGTGGTCTTAGCGGGTTGGGTGGATCGCCGCCGCGACCACGGGGGAGTGGCTTTCCTCGATTTACGCGACGCCTCCGGCATCGTGCAGGTCGTCATCCACGATGAGGAGGTGGCGCACCCCATCCGCGCCGAATACGTCCTCCAAATAACGGGCCGGGTCGAAAACCGGCCGCCGGGCAACGCGAACCCGAACCTGCCCACGGGCGAGATCGAGGTGATCGCCGATAAGGTCGTAACCCTCAATGAGGCCGCCCCGCTACCGTTCCAGGTGGCCACGGCCCTCGCCGATACCGAAACCCCGCCCGGTGAGGAAGCGCGCCTGAAGTACCGCTACCTGGACATCCGGCGGCCCGTCACCTCCAACGCGCTGCGGTTGCGGGCAAAGGTGAACCAAGCCGCCCGCCGCGTGCTGGACGGCCTGAACTTCGTCGAGGTGGAAACCCCCACCCTGACCCGTTCCACACCTGAGGGCGCTCGCGATTTCTTGGTGCCTGCCCGCCTCAGTCCTGGCAGTTGGTACGCCCTGCCGCAATCCCCGCAGTTATTCAAGCAGTTGCTGATGGTTGGTGGCTTGGAGCGCTATTATCAAATCGCCAGGTGTTATCGGGATGAAGATTTCCGCGCGGACCGTCAGCCGGAGTTCACCCAATTAGATGTCGAAATGTCTTTTGCGGATCAAGAGGACGTTATCAAAGTGGCTGAGCAGGTGCTCAAAGCCGTTTGGGCGCTCATTGGCTACGATTTGCACACGCCTATCCCGCGCATGACTTTCGCGGAGGCGATGCGGTTGTACGGCACGGACAAGCCCGATTTGCGGTTCGGTAATCCGCTGGTGGAATTGACCGATTTCTTTGCCGACACCACTTTCCGGGTTTTCCAGGCCCCTTACGTGGGCGCAGTCATATATAAGGGCGGTGCTTCTTTGCCCAGGAAGCAGTTCGACGCTTGGCAGGAGTGGGCGCGCTCGCGCGGGGCGAAGGGCTTGGCTTATGTGACGGTGGGTCAGGACGGCGAATTGGGCGGCCCCGTCGCCAAAAATCTGTCCGAAAATGAGCGACAAGGGCTAGCGGCTGCTGCGGGCGCCGAGCCGGGGGACGCCATCTTCTTCGCGGCTGGCAAAACCGACGAATCTAGGGCCTTGCTGGGGGCCGCGCGCAACGAAATCGCCGCAAAGACCGGAATCATTGACGAGAACGCCTGGGCCTTTTTGTGGGTGGTAGATGCGCCGCTGTTCAAGCCCACCAAGCAGGACGACGACGTGGACTTGGGCACCTCCGACTGGACGGCAGTACACCACGCGTTCACCTCACCAACCCCAGAATGGATTGACAAATTCGAGTCCGACCCCGGCAACGCCTTGAGTTATGGCTACGACATAGTGTGCAACGGCAACGAAATCGGCGGCGGCTCTATCCGTATTCACCGCCGGGACGTGCAGCAACGTATTTTCGATGTCATGGGAATAGACGCCGTTGAGGCGCAAGAGAAGTTCGGCTTCTTGCTGGACGCTTTCGCCTACGGCGCCCCGCCGCACGGCGGCATCGCGTTCGGCTGGGATCGGATCGTCGCGCTGCTCACCAAGGCGGGGTCAATCCGCGACGTTATCGCCTTCCCCAAGTCCGGCGGCGGCTACGACCCGCTAACGCAGGCGCCAGCTCCAATTACTCCTGAGCAACGCGCCGAGGCGGGTGTGGACGCAAAGCCCGATGATGAGGCAGCATAGGCTCTATGAGTAATCTCAATGACCAAAACTATGACGGCGAGGCGTATGGCACTGGTGAGGCCTACCGCGAGGTTGAAGAGGTTGTAGTTGAGGAGGCGCCCACCTACCGCGTGGACCCCACCTACCAGACTGTTGATCGCGCCTATGTGGCCCCGGTAGCCGAAACCCGGAGTTTCTGGTCGCGGTTCTGGTGGTTGATCCCGCTGTTGGCCCTGCTCATCGCGCTGCCGTTCCTAGTGCGCGGCTGTAATCGCGAGGTCGCGGCCTGCACTCAGGTGCCTGCAACCGTGTTCAACACTGCGGCTCAAGACACCGCCGTCGCCCAGTTGGACGGCTGGGTTCCTGGCATTGCCGATACCCGAAGCGAGGCCGTTGACGCCTTGCGGACTTTGTGCAATACCCGGTTGTCGCACACTGGGGTTGGTAACTGGTACGACAATAACGCGATCACTAATGCTTTCGGTTTCGTATCTGGGGGCATCAGTGAAGAGGTCGCAACTAACATTCGTGATTTAGTGGACGGTGGCTCTTTCTGCCGTTGCAGCTAGGGCAGCCCGCCAAAAGTTTTTTCATTAATTTCACGTTTCGGCTTGCGAAGTGTTGCTTATTGGGTAAAAGTAAGCCACATGAGCAATTACAATGATCCAAACGATCCCAACTATGTGGTATCTGGCACCAGTGAACCAGTGCGGGAATATGTTGTCCGCGAAGAAACAGTGCGGCGCGTAGCTCCGGCCCCCGTTGTTGAGGTCGAACCCGAACGTCCGAGCCTGCGTTGGCTGTGGTGGTTGTTGGGCCTCTTGGCTCTGGCTGCCTTGGCTTGGGCTTTGACGCGCGCTTGCCGTGGCACCCAGTGTACCGCTGTGCCAGACGCGGTGTGGAACCAGCACTCGGCCACTGCAGTTGAGACCGTGCGCGGCTACACCAACCTCGGTGCCGACCAAGATGGTGCCATCGGCACCGCCCTGCGCGAACTGTGCAACGCTCGTCTGTCGCACACTGGCGCTGGTAACTGGTTCGATGGTGGGCGTATCCAGAACGCTTTCACCGCTTTCGCACCGAACCTGGAGGCTGGCGTTCTCACCAACATCCAGAACTTGGTCACGGGTAATACTTTCTGCCGTTGCAGTTAGTTATATTTCTTGGGCGTAAAGCCTAAAAATTCAAAGGGCCTCAGCTTCGGCTGGGGCCTTTTGCTTGGCCATGTTGGTTTTTGCCTGGCTATGTTGGTTCGTACTAGGTTTTGGTACTAATTGGACATACCAGACATTTTATTTTATTCAAACGTTCCGAATGTGTTTTTGGCCACTGTCATAAGCCACAAAAATCTTTATCTTTCCTCCGCGTGTCTTATGCAATATGGCCGAGAAATAAGGTTGAGTATGCCTTATGAGTTACTCTACAAATCCAAATGATTCCAACTATGTTGCCCCCGGCACGGTTCCCCCGGTCGTTGAGGCCGTTGAGCCTGCTGGCTCGAACCTGCGCTGGCTGTGGTGGCTGCTGGGCCTGCTGGTACTCGCTGGCCTGATCTGGGCTTTGACCCGTTCTTGCCGTGGCACAGAGTGTACCGCTGTTCCTGACACTGTTTGGAACCAGACCTCCGCTGCGGCCGTGGAGACCGTTCGCGGTTATGCCAACCTCGGCACCGAGCATGATGGCGCTATCGGCACCGCACTGCGCGCATTGTGCAACGCTCGCTTGTCGCACACTGGCGCTGGCAACTGGTTCGATGGTGGCCGCATCCAGAACGAGTTCACCGCTTTCGCACCTAACCTGGAGGCTGGCGTTCTCGCCAACATCCAGAACTTGGTCGCCGGCAACACTTTCTGCCGCTGCTCCTAAGCCCTAACTAAGCAAAAGGCCCTGGGGAAACCTGGGGCCTTTTCGCTTTTTCATCGTTTTTAAGGCCTCTGTTTGCGCCCAACTAAACTGTTCGAGAGCGCGGTGCTACCGCGCCAAGCCGGAGGTTGAGCCCAGCTGGAGGTTGAGCCTGTCGAAACCTAACTGCCGGAGGTTGACGCGCGGTGTTCCGCGCGCCCGCCCTGTCGAAACCTGTGCGGTATCCTGAAGCCGTGGATCTTTTCGATGCCTTAACCCCGCCCAGCCGGGAGGCGTCGGTGCCAGGCAAAAACGCCCCCTTGGCCGTGCGAATGAGGCCCCAAAACCTTGACGAACTCGTTGGCCAACAACACCTCACCGGCATAGGCTCCCCGCTGCGGCAACTGCTGGCCCCCGTCGCGCACTCGGGGCGCGCTGTGCCCGCGTCGGTTATCCTGTGGGGGCCACCCGGAACCGGCAAAACCACCCTGGCCTACCTCGTATCTCGGCAATCGGATCGTGCTTTCGTGGAACTGTCGGCGGTCACCGCTGGCGTCAAAGACGTGCGCGAGGTAATAGAAACGGCGCGGCGCCGCCTTTTAGCCACCGGGCAAGAAACCGTGCTTTTCATTGACGAGGTACACCGCTTCAAC
>JAITCS010000075.1 GCA_031282935.1 Cellulomonadaceae bacterium | reverse complement strand
CCCCTTAATTGGTGTAATTGCGACACGCCAAAAAGGTCAGCATCGAATATGACCATCACCGTCGCGGCGGGAATGTCCACGCCGACTTCAATAACCGTTGTCGAAACCAGTAATTGCGTTGCGGCGCTCCGGAAGCGTTGCATAACGGCTTCTTTGTCGGCCGATTTCATCTGCCCGTGCAAAGCTTCCATCGTTATGCCCGCAAGGGCTGGTTCATTTTGCAGGTGCTCAAGAACCTCGGCAACGGTATGCAATTCCCGGCCCTTTTCAGTGGTGTTGGCAACGGAATCGCCAATTCGTGGGCACACCACAAACACTTGATGCCCCTTTTTGACTTCTTCAGCCACGCGCTGCCAAGTTCTATGTAGCCAATGAGTTTTATATTCCGGCACAACATGGGTGGTTATCGGTTGGCGCCCCGGCGGTAGTTCTTTCAGTTGCGAAATATCCAAATCGCCAAATACAGTCATTGCGATAGTGCGTGGAATGGGTGTCGCAGTCATCACTAGCAAATTCGGGGCGGTTCCCTTGGATTTCAGTTTTTCCCGCTGTTCCACCCCGAAACGATGCTGTTCATCTACCACCACAAGCCCCAAGTCAGCGAACTGCACTTTGTCCTCCAACAAAGCGTGGGTTCCAACCAGTATTTTGGTGTGCCCAGAAATGATATCGAGCAATATGTCTTTCCGTTGCGGCGAAGGGGTGCTACCCGTAAGTAAGGAAACTTTCACCTGGGGCTGCGCCAAAAGGTCAGAATTGGCAAGGCCCCCCAACATTTTAGTCAACGACTGCGCATGTTGCGTGGCCAAAACCTCTGTGGGCGCCAACAAGACACACTGCCCGCCCGCGTCAATGACTTGCAACATCGCGCGCAGCGCAACCACGGTCTTGCCTGATCCGACCTCGCCCACAAGCAGCCGCTGCATGGGAACGGTGCTACCCAATTCCTCAGAAATCACTTTACCGATTTCCATTTGTCCCGAAGTGAGCGTGAACGGCAGGTTCCCATCGAACTCGCCAAGCAACGATTTGGAGCCCGCAGCAAGCGGCCGGGGTGCGGTAGGGCTTGCTTGTGCCTCCAGCCGCCGCAGCCCGAGGGCGACTTGCAGCAGGAAAGCTTCCTCGAATTGGAACCGCTTTTGAGCCGCCCGCCATTCCGCTTCGGTTGCTGGGGCGTGGAGGTGACGCAAGGCCGCAAGTTTCGGCAAGCCTCCGGTGTATTTTGAGACTATAGCGCCACGTAATGGGTCGGGGATGTCGTCTTTAGCCAGAGTGTCTAGTACGGGTTTTATCGCGTTTTGGATAACCCACGTGGGGGTTTTGGCGTTTGCGGGATAAATCGGGATGGGTTTGGTGGCGTTGAGCCGCACCTCGGATTCATCACCATTCTTTTCCCCGACTAACGCATAAGCGGGGTGCGTTAGCTGTAACTTACCGTTGTATACATTTACGGTGCCAGAGAACACCCCAAGAACGCCCTCAGATAAGTTTTTCAGCCTCCATTCCACAGCATATAATTTGCGGGCAAAGAAAGTCAACTGCAATTCGCTGGTGCCGTCAGTTATCAGAACTTCCAGGCGATAGCCGCCGTTGCTGTTCTGTCTTATTTCGGAATGAAGAACCGTGCCAAAAACCGAAACGTATTCCCCGGCAGTTAGCTTTTCTATTGTTGTTTGCCGACCTGGCTCAACATAACGACGCGGATAGTGGCCAAGTAGGTCGCCTACAGTATTCAAGCCTAGCGTAGCCAAAGCGTTTGCTGTTTTGGTGCCTAAAGCAGTTTGCAGCGGCTCCGCTAGCCGATGGTGACCACCGAGGGGCGCCACCGCCTTGAGCGCCCTGCTACGCGTTGCCTCAACCGCTGCCGCACCCGCCCCCTTCAAAGTCCCCTTAGGTGCCGAACCTGCCATGGCCTAAGCGCGGCGCACCACGGCCAGTTCGGCAGTGCCGGCGTTGTGGAGCGGCAACCCAAAAAACTCCGCGCCTGCCGCCTCGCAAGCCGCTGCCAAGTTATCGGACAGGTCCTCGGGCGCATCCGGTGGCAACATGGCGACCACCAACTGGGCATCTGCGGGAGCTAAGAACTCGTTTAGTTTGGTTTGCAACTGTTCCCACGGCGCGCTGACCGCAGTGGTTCTAGTGCGGGCGGCCTTGAACAGTGATTTCTGCGCCTCCGGTAGGGCTGCGGTCTCTTCCGCTAAAACGCTATCATCGGCGGGATTAGCGCCAGAACTGTCCCAAGCGTCAATGTCATCTTCTGCCACGCTCGCGAGCAGCAATGCCACTATCGCGGCCTCGTTCTCACATTCTACAAGTAGGATCTGTTCAGGCAGCGGTTCCAGCCCGATCGCGGCGCGCTGCCCATCCAACTCGCTTTGCACCGCAGCGGCACCCACCTCACGAGGCACTAAAGCCAAGATGTCCGGTGAAACCTCGTTTTGCAGGCTCGCAGCGAAATCTGCGGCACCTCGCCCTTTCTCGCCCTCATCGGGCCCGAGGATTTGCACGGTCACGCCGAATTCGGCCAACTCGCGGGCCACCGCAGGATCCGCGACCGCAGCCCAGATTTCGACGGGGCCGTGTATCGCGCCCAAAAATCTGACTTGCTCCCCGGTGATTTCCCCTTGAGCTCGCCAATTATCTATCAGTTTCAGCACCGGCCCCAGTTCGGCGACGTGGACGTGCGCATGCCAAATCGAAGGAATCACTTTATCCTGATTCACGCAATCAGGAATGTCTATCTCGGTTGCGGAACCTCCGATAACCACCACGCTATTTCCAAGCGATGCCAACTGTTCCCGCAAAAGTTTTACAACCCCGCCCGCTTGATAATCCAACGCGCCTGCGGGCCTCGCCAAATTGAATATCACCTCAAAGCCCTCTTCGGTGTTGCCCTCCCCGATGTCTGGCTGAAATAACTCGAATCCCAAACTGACTTGCGCTACGTTTGCTGCAACATTTGCTAATATGGCTTCCAATGCGGCCAGTACGAGCACGAATCCGCAAGCTCCGGAATCGAGCACGCCGGATTTCGCTAAAACGGCTGATTCTAGCGGTGAGTTACCGGCGGCCACCCGCGCGCCCGCAACTGCGGCGGCGATCACTTCATGTTCTGATAATGATTTCGCTTCGGCGTCGAGGGCGGCATCCGCTGCGGCTTGCATAGCAGTTAGGATGGAGCCGGGAGCCGGATCAACCACTGCGTTTCGCGCGCCCTCAGCCGCCGAGGCCAGTGCCTGCCCAAGCGACAACGATTGCCGTGGTTTCGCACCTCCCCCTGACCCCGCCGACGCCAAGTTCTGCCCCGCAGCCAGTGCTATACCCCGAATCCACTCACTGAGAATCACGCCTGAGTTACCGCGCGCCCCATTGAGCGCCCAGCGGGAGGCCCCGGCCAATAACTCGGCCGCGCCAGCCTCCCCCGGTGTCGCGCCCGCCCCCTGCGCCGCCGCCCGCAACGTCACCGACATGTTTGTGCCGGTATCAGAATCAGCCACTGGAAACACGTTTGCCGAGTTCAGCATTTCGCGATCACGCAGCAATGCGGCGGCAGCCAGCGACAGCCAAGCTCGCATGGCTTGGGGATCAGCTAGCGCAGGCGTTGAGTTGCTTTCCACCCTGCTAACGCTAGCTGGTGGCACGGACAAGAACGCCGAAAATGACCTTTTTGCGATACGATTTGTTGCTATTCGCGCCTTGGCGCTCAGATTACGCCGTCGCGTTCGGGCAATGGCTCGGCAAATCACTTTACTGGCGCATTTGTATGCGGTTCGCCGCCGCCGGTTTGTGTTTCTGCTGCGCGAGCCGCTATGATGTTACGGTTACTAGGCGTGCCCAATCGGCAAGCCGTCAAATACCACCACAGGAGAACTCAAAGTGGCTGCTAACTGCGAAATCTGCGGCAAAGGCCCGGGGTTCGGCAACAACGTATCGCACTCCCAGGTCAAGACCAAGCGGCGTTGGAACCCGAACATCCAGCGCGTCCGCGCCATCGTTTCGGGCACCCCCAAGCGCCTGTACGTTTGCACCTCTTGCCTCAAAGCTGGCAAGGTCGAGCGTCGCGTCGCTAACGTCTAGCGTATTCACCGCAGCCCGCGCTACTGCCTTAATGTTGCGGTTGCGCGGGTTTTGCCGTCCCTAAACTAAGCCAACAACGTCGCTCACAGTGGCACCAGCGCGCCATCGGTGAGTTTCGCTGGCGTTTATTTGTATCATATGCTTGAGAGCAAATTTTGACATAATCGTCAAGGCTAGTTCCACACCGACTTATCGCTTTTGTCCCTAAGCCAGGAGGAAATCATGGGGCCTATTTCCATAACGCCAAAACCGCAAGCAAGCGCAATCATGCTAAACACGAAGGGCGTTGCAGGGTTTTTCGCTATTCCGATGGTAGCGATGATATTAGCGGGTTGCGGCACAGTTTCTAGCGCTGCTGGAGCTTCTGAAGACGCTGCAACGGTAAGTGTAACGAATCCAGATGGGCAGCCAATATCCGCAGCATATTTGAATTGGATTCACTCCAGGGTATCTGATGCGAATACCGACCAGACGCAACTCGCAATTCTTGAAGACAACTGGATTACAGATGAGGAACTTAGTGAAGCTGAGTCGTTGATGTTTGAATGTTTCGATGCCGCAATTCCTGGCATCGAATTCACGCTTTCTGGCTTCGGCAACATGGGGCAATTCTGGGGGCCGACTGGCCTTTCGGATGAGGAAAGGGCCGTGTTCGAGGAGGTGCGCCCGGAATGTCAGCGTGCCTCAACTGGCCTACGCGCTATTCATTTCCAAATGCGCAACGACCCTGAGGCGACACTGGTAATGACCACGTTGCAGAGTTGCTTGGATGCCTTTGACGCTAATGTCACCGTTGGGCTAACAGATGACGAGATCAACGACCTAATTCGGTGGGATAACCCATATCTTGCCGAAAACCATCCCGTCGCATGGCAATGCGTGGTTGACGTTACCTTTGCCCCAAGTTAGCTCAGTTCCAGGTTAGCGCAAACCCACGGGGCGTTCGAGCGCTAATTGGATTAGTTCATCGAGCAACTGCGGATAAGGTAATCCACTGGCCTCCCACATTTGCGGATACATCGAAATAGGGGTAAAGCCGGGCATCGTATTTATCTCATTTACGATAACCTTATGTTCCGGAGTGACAAAAACATCAACCCGCGCTAAGCCTTCGCCTTCCAATGCCTCGAATGCACGCACAGCCACAGCCCTCACCTCGGCAATGACCTCGGGCGGCAGATCGGCTGGAATCTCGGTTACCGCTTCGCCAACGCCCAAATACTTCGCTTGGAAATCGTAAAAATCTGCGCCTTTTACCACCACCTCGCCGGGCAGGGAAGTGCGCGGAGCTGCCCCTTGGCGCCCGCTGAGCACAGCACATTCTATTTCCCGCCCAACAATGCCCTGCTCCACCACAATCTTGGGGTCGGATTTTTGCGCTTCCGCAATCGCCGCTGGGAGTTGATCAAGGGAAGTAATTCGAGTAATACCGATAGACGAGCCAGCCCGCGCGGGCTTGACGAACAATGGCATTTGCAAATGAGAAATGCGCTCAGTCACAGCAGCCGGATCGTTTTCCCACTCCCGAGGCAAAACCACTTCGTAAGGCCCCACCGCTAAACCGGCGGATTGGAAAAGCACTTTCATGTAATGCTTATCCATCCCTGTTGCGGAAGCAATCAAACCGCACCCAACGTAAGGCACATCGGAAAGCTCCAATAACCCTTGCAAGGTGCCATCTTCACCGAACGGGCCGTGCAACAAAGGGAATACCACATCAACTTTACCCAGCTCAACTGGCGGCTTATCAGACCAGACTTGCCGAACGCTCTTGTTCTTATCGAGCAAGGAAAGCATTACTTCCCCCTCAGAGGCCGTGACAATTTCAGGCAAATTGGCACTGTCTAGGGTGGCGTTGATGAAATTAGGATCAGGAATAACCCACTGGCCATGCTTTGTGATACCGATTGGTATTACCTGATATTTGTCTTTGTCAATGGCACTAATAACACCAGCAGCAGTGACTACCGATATCGCGTGTTCGCTGGAGCGCCCGCCAAAAAGCACCACAACGGATATTTTGCCATCCGGGCCGGAACCGGCCACAGCAGCAGGGGCAGTTTGGGCAGTTTCGACTAAAGTATTCATCAGTCTGAGCGTACTCTTTTGCGGAGCAATCTGCAGCGATATACCGCCGCGACACCCGGACACGCGAGAAATCACATTTTTGCGCTGCCTCGGCTGCCAATATAGGGGATGTGGAAACCCGGTTTTTGGCGGCAGACCGCCCTGGCGATATTGAGGCGGCGGCCAAACTGTTGCGCGCCAATCAAGTGGTCGCCCTTCCTACGGAAACTGTTTATGGCCTTGCCGCTAATGCACTCTCCGAGGGCGCCGTTGCGGAAATATATCGCGCGAAACAAAGGCCAGCCGACAACCCCTTAATCGTGCATGTTACCGGCACCGCTCAAGCTTTTAAGTTGACCGAGCACATACCGACCGCCGTTGTCGAAATGGCAACCTCGCTAATGGCCGCATTTTGGCCAGGGCCGCTCACCATCATCTTACCAAAATGTGCTCAGGTGCCCGATATAGTTACTGCTGGGCGGCCTGATGTCGGCCTTCGCTGCCCGGCACACCCCGCTTTTCAGGCGGTGCTTGAGGCTTGCGGATTCCCGCTTGCGGCGCCGTCAGCGAATCCCGCCGGGAGGCCCAGCCCTACCACCGCTAGACAGGTTTTCGCCGAGTTGCATGGCCGGATTCCCGCTGTGCTTGACGGCGGGCCAGCCACGGTGGGTCTGGAATCAACAGTGCTGTCGCTGAGCGCGGAAAATGGGCAGCCTCTCCTGTTGCGTCCCGGCGGTGTCACGCTAGAGGCGCTGGAGGCTTTGATTGGCCCGGTGGTGGTCGATCAGGCCGTCCATGCACCACTGGTGTCCGGGCAGGCTCCAAGCGCTCCCGGCATGAAATATCGCCACTATGCTCCGGTGACTCCCCTGGAGATTTTCCCCGGCTCTCCCACCGAGGCTTTGGAATACTTGGCGAAACACAGTGCCGAGCGGATCGGTATTTTGGGGTTTGCCGAGCATTGCGAAACTTTCAAGGGTTTCCCTTTCGTTGCTTACGGCTCTCGTTTCGATGGCGCGGCGCAGGCACACTCTCTGTTTGGCGCACTGCGACAAGTTGATGAGTTGCAGGCGGATCGGGTGCTCGCTTTCCCGCCCCCAGCTCAGGACGGGATGTTCGCCGCGGTGCAAAATCGCCTCCGCAAAGCGGCAGGATTCAAAGAGGTATCTGGTTATTGATTTCTGCCGCCGCCGCCTCCGGGTTGCGCCTAGAAATAATGTACTAATTTCATCGTCTGGCGTGTCGTTACCGTTGTTGTCCGCAGGTTCGGTTAGGCTCAGTTCTAGCAGGATACCTAAACAGGGAGGCGTTATGAATACCAGTGAATTATCCCGAAATGTCGAACCACGCGTG
>JAITCS010000065.1 GCA_031282935.1 Cellulomonadaceae bacterium | reverse complement strand
CCTCGGGGATGGCAGCCACAGTGTTCAGGGACAAAGTGGTGAAGTTGCGGTGGGTCAGTTCCACACCCTTGGGGCGTCCGGTGGTGCCCGAGGTGTAGATGATGGTGGCCAGGTCCTCGCTGGTGGCGAGGTGGCGGCGGCGGTTGATCTCCTGGTCAGGCACCGCTCTGCCCATTTGCTTTAGCTGGGTGATGGCGCCGGGGCGGGAGTCGCGCGGCTCGATGATCATCAAGTCGGCGAGGGCCGGGGCGGTGTGGCGGATCTTGGTGACCGTGTTGGCGTTGTCATCGTTTTCGACAAAGACGGCTTTGAGGTCGGCGTTGGTGACGATCCATTCGACTTGCTCGGCGCTGGAGGTTTCGTAGATGGGTACGGGTACGGCGCCTGCGGCCCAGATGGCGAAATCGAGCAGGGTCCACTCGTAGCGGGTGCGGCTCATGATGCCAACCTTGTCGCCGGGTTGGATGTCCAGGGCTACCAGGCCTTTGGCTACGGCCACGACCTCGTTGTTGAACTCGGCCACGCTGACTTTGCGCCAGCGGACTTTGGTGTCCTGCTTCTTTTTGCTGATTTTGGTGCTGGTCTTGGCTTTTGCGTTGGTCTTTGTGTTGGTTTTTCCGTAAGCGCGGGTGAGAGCCCCGGCGGTGGTGCCAGTGGAGGCGGTCAGGTCAATCTCCGGGTTGACCTCGCAGATGATGGCGTCAGGCTCGTGCGCGGCGCGGTGGCGCAGAATCGCGTCAATGCCCAGGTGCTTGGGGACGTCGAGCAGGAACGGCTCGGCGGTGGTTACATTTGGCATTTGGTGTGCCCCCTCTTGTAGGTTGGGATTAGTTCAATGGCTTGACATAAATGTAACACTGCGGTGTTGCGTGGGTCACTAGGCGATTGCTCCCAGTTTTGGGCTGCGGGCTGTAGGTTTCCCACAGTGCCTGGCTTTCCGATGAGTTTTTAGGCCCCTGCCCGCCCGCCACGCCATGCTTAAGGGCGCGGTGCAACCGCGCAGCGCAAAAGATTTTCCTTATCTATCGGCCAATTTCCTTGTAAGGACCGCGCGGGTGATGGACCTAGTTTCGACGCAGGTGGTTGGCGTAATCATCCAGCACCGCCAGGATGCCCGGGTGCTGCCAGACCCGATTGCGCTTCCGGCCCGTCCGCTCTTCCAGCACACCCACATCGGTCAGCGAGGTCAATGCATTGTGGGCAGACTGCCGAGGTATGCCGATATGATGGATTAAATAATCGGCGTTGAGGACGGGCTGTGCTACCAGATGTGGCAACACGTCCCAGGCTCGTGATTGGGAGCGGATTCCGGCCATCTTCTGCCGGGATTCCTCGATCTGCTCGGCAATGTTGTCAACCAGCCCAGCGCCAGAACTTGCAGCGTACCGGCTGGCATCGGTAAATCGCTCGATAATCGGCAGCGCATTCCCTTGACGGTAACTTGTGAGGGCGTCGAAATAGGAACCGGTATTGGTCAGCAAACCTGCGGATACCGGAGCGGTGGTATTAGTTACCAGCTTTTTCGCTCGTAATATCGCATGAATCATAGCCCGCCCGGTGCGCCCGTTCCCATCAGCGAATGGGTGAATGGTCTCGAATTGGGCATGAGCGATTGCGGCCTGGACTATTACGGGTAAATCGTCGCGCCGGATAAAGCGAACTAGGTCATCCATCGCCTCCGGTATTAGGTTTGCTTGGGGTGCAATATGGGATGCGCCGATTGGAGATATGCTATTGCTGCCGACCCACACCAAGCCAGCTCGCCAACGGCCAGCAAGTGGTTCCCAACCTGATTGGTGTTCCAGCAGCGCAGCTTGCATCGCTAGGATCGCGTTCTCGTCAAGGTTCTCAGCCAGCGCAAGTGCGGCTTCCATCGCTCGGACGTTACCGACTACCGTTTTTGCGTTCCCAAATGTGGACTCATCGATTTCTGCGAGGGCGAGTTGGCGGGCGCCCACGGTAAGATTCTCAATTTGTGATGATGACGCGGATTCTGTCCGCAGCAGTATTGAACTCATCGGGCCAAGGATCGGGCTAGTAGGGCCAAGCACGCTCCGAGCGTGAGAGTCAAACGCCGCGAGGGCGGCCGCTGCCTCTTCAACATCAGCGGCAACCGAAACAGGCAGGCTGAAAGTTAGGTTCGCAATCGGTGGAGTGACCGTGGACAGGTAGGCTCCGGATGCGGCTGCCAACCTCGCACGCCCCGTCATGCCATCTGGTTTCGCCTCCCAGGTACGCTCCTCGTGCCCAACCGGAGGAATCCCCACGGCCGTCGCCTGCTCCATGCCAACCACCTCGGACTATCACCACTACACTAATCCCAGTTTAGCGGAAACTTGGATTAGCGCCTGCGCTTACTCTATGTTCGCCCCTGGCAACCGTATAGCCCCACCCGTGCGCATCCGAAACTTCAATAAGAACAGCGCTTATTGAAGTTAACTGCGCTAAGCTTCAATAAACTCTGGAACACTTTCCAGCTTCAAAATGGGTGACTGGCGGTTACACCATGCGGTTTTGGCATGGGTGACTGCGCGGTTGCACCGCGCCCTTATACATTTTCCCGGGGCGCTGGCAGGGGCCTATTATACTACTGCCAACTATGCTACTGGCAGGGCGAGAGATTCGTTAGGCGGCGCGGACTAGGGTTTGCGGTAGTGTTTCGGATATTGGGAGGATTTTGCTCGGCTGAGCGGCCTCTTGCTCGCGGCGGATTAGGGTTTTGCGCGTGCGGAGCCAGGCCACCACGTTCACCGAGAGGCCGCCGCACCAAGCCAGCGGGGCCGCGAGCGCGACGCCCGTGAGGCCCAACGCGCTGACCAGCGCAAACGCGACGATGGTGCGAATGCCGAGTTCCACAATGGTCGAGGCGAGCGGAATCGCGGCGTTGCCCATGCCCTGCACCGCCCCGCGAATCACGAATTTGAAGCCCAGCAGCACGAACAGGAACGCGGTCAGGCGCAGGTAGTCCACGGCGAGGGTGATGGGGCCGCCGACGTCGGTGTGCAGGAATACCCCGACCAGCGGGCGGGCGAAAACGAACTGCACCGCCCCGAGCGCCACCGCAACCCCGCCGACCACGACGGCGATCCGCGCCACCGCGTGCCGAATCCGGCGCCACTGTTCCGCACCTCGGTTCTGCGCCACGAACGTGACCACGCCGACGTTGAAAGCGTGCAACGGCGCGATAATGATCCCCTCAACGCGCCCGGCCGAGGTGTACGCGGCGATGGCCTCGCTGCCCAGGCCGTTGACCGCCGCCTGGAGCACCACCGAACCGATGGCGATCGCGCACGATTGCAAACCCATCGGCAGGCCCATGCGCGCCGACTCTTTTGAGGCCTTGATGCCAGCGCGCCATTCCGCTTTGGACGGAAACAACTGCGGCTGTTTGGCTTTCAGGAACAGCAAAAACGCGGTCAGCGAGCAGGTTTGCGCCACGAGCGTAGCGGCCGCGGCGCCAGGAATACCCAGGCCAAGCCGAGCCACCACAACAAAAGTAATTAGCGCGTTGAGCAGCCCAGACGCAATGCCGAACTTGAGCGGTGTTTTCGTGTCGCCCACTGCGCGCATAATCGCGCCGACATATCCGAATGTAACGGCCAGGATGGAGCCGCCCGCGATAATCTGCAGGTAGGCAGCCGCATCGGGCACCAGATACGCTGGCGTGCCTAAAAGATTCAGCAACGGACGCCCAAACACCAGGCCGACCACGGTAATGATGGCCGCGATCCCGAGCGCGACGTAGGCCCCAGCGGCGATCATCGTTTTGGTTTCCTTGAGGTTGCCAGCCCCGAAAGCCTTGGAAACTGGCACAGCCAGCCCGGCGGTGGAACCCCACGAGAACCCAATCAGCAAAAACAGCAGCGCGCCGACCGACCCCACTGCGGCCAGACCGTCGGTGCCGAGCACCCTTCCGATGATGGCGGCGTCGGTCATCTGGTACGCCTGCTGCAGCAAGCCGCCGATGAGCAGCGGGAGGGTGAACGTGAGCAGGAGTCGGGTGGGCGATCCGGTGGTGAGGTTCTTCATTGTGGCTTCGGGGCAATCTTTTGGGGCGTCTGGGGTTTGGCGGTTCTATCGGTCGTTCGTAAAGCTAAAACTCGCCAATTCTAGCGCTTTTCTGGTTTGTCGCTTGGCCGAATGGGCATTTTGCGCCAGAAGTGGGGCGCTGACGCGCCTGCGGGTGTTTGAGGTTACGCGAGGCCGAGGCGAGTCTTTAGGGGACCCGGTTCGACATCGCGGCCCCGGAAAGCCCGGAAGGACTCAAGCGGGTCACGGGTCATGCCCCGGCTGAGGATTTCGCGGCGGAAGCGCACCCCATTATCGCGGGTGAGGCCGCCATTTTCTTGATACCATTGTTCCGTATCGGCGTCATACATTTCCGAATTAAGGTACGCGTAATATGCAGCCGAATATCCGCTGGACCAAATGTGGCTGTAATAAGTAGTACGATAACGAGGCGGAATCGGAGGGTAGAATAGGCCAGCTTCGACAATCGCTTGGTGCTCGAAATTCTCGATATCCGACGTTCCCGGTATTTCATCCGGCGCTAACCGGTGCCAGGCTTGATCAAGATTCATTCCGCCAACAAGTTCAGCGGTTCTAAAGATTTGGCCGTAAGGCTCAGCGGCTTTTAGCTTTGCCACTAACTCAGCCGGAATAGGTGCACCAGTTTTATAATGCTTGGCATAATTGGCGACAACTTCTGGGTGCAAAGCCCAGATTTCATTTACCTGGGAAGGATATTCCACAAAATCCCTGGGCACATTAGTGCCCGATTGCGTGGGGTAATAGACATTGGACAAAAGTCCGTGGAGCGCGTGCCCAAACTCGTGGAACATGGTGTTCACTTGATCCCAGGTGAGCAGCGTGGGCTGGCCGGGGGCCGGTTTGGTCACATTCAGGTTCTGGGCAATC
>JAITCS010000032.1 GCA_031282935.1 Cellulomonadaceae bacterium | reverse complement strand
AGTTCCACGGCTTGGCCTTGGGCGCCAGCCAACTCCCCCAGGATTTGAGCCTCGTGCGCGTTCAGTTTTGCAGCCAGCGGGGCGAAAACCGCCGCCAGCGCCGGGTCGTCCTGCTGCTGGGCGAGGGCATCAGCCCAGAACTTGGCCAAATAGAAGTGCGAACCTCGATTATCAAGCCCGCCAAGTTCCCGTGAGGGCGACTTGTTCTCAGCCAACAGCCGCCCGGTGGCCTGGTCCAAAGTGGTCGCTAACACCCCGGCACGCGGGTTTCCTCCCACGCGGGCGATTTCCTCAAAGGAGGCTGCCAGTGCCAGGAACTCCCCCAAGGAATCCCACCGCAAATAGTTTTCGCCTGCTAATTGCTGCACGTGTTTCGGGGCGGTTCCCCCGGCCCCGGTCTCAAACATGGCGCCGCCAGCCATAAGCGGCACAATGGAAAGCATTTTAGCGCTGGTGCCCAATTCCAAAATGGGGAATAAATCAGTCAGATAATCGCGCAAAACGTTCCCGGTTACGGAAATCGTGTCCAAACCGGCTCTCATTCGGGCCAATGAATAGGAGCAAGCCTCAGAGGGGGGCATCACATGAATTTCAACCTGACCTAAGGCAGCCGCGCTTAATTGGCTCAATACCGCTTCGACTTTTTCCAGCAGCACGTTGTCGTGGGGCCGCATGGGGTCGAGCCAGAATACAATCGGGTCGCCGGTAAGCTGCCCGCGCGTGAGGCCGAGTTTCACCCAATCGCTAATTGCGGCATCCCTGGTAAGGCAGGCGCGCCAAATGTCCCCGGCGGCTACCTCGTGCGATATCAGTACTTCACCAGTGGCGGAAACGACCTCAACCTTGCCAGCGCTCGGCACAATAAACGTGTTGGGGTGCGAACCGTATTCCTCGGCCGCCATCGCCATCAGCCCCACATTGGAAACCGAACCGATGGTGGCCGGGTCTAGTGCGCCGTTTTCGATACAATCTGCGATGGCTTGCTGATAAACTCCGGCATAAGTGGAATCGGGGATAACAGCTAAAGTGTCGTGCTCTTTCCCGTCGGCGCCCCACATTTTGCCTCCGGCCCTGATGAGCGCGGGCATGGAGGCGTCAACAATAACGTCACTTGGCACGTGGAAGGCCGTAATTCCTTTGTCGGAATTGACCATCGCTAACGCCGGGCCTTGCGCTAATTCGGCGGTCAATTCTTGCAAAATATCAGGGCCGTTTAGCAATTCATCCAAATGGGAATAAATGCTAGCCAAGCCGTCATTAGCGGAAATGCCAGCCGCCGCAAACTCCGCGCCGTATTTGGTGAACAAATTTGGCAGCAACGCCTGCACCGCATGGCCAAATATTACCGGATCGCTCACCTTCATCATGGTGGCTTTCAGGTGTACCCCGAATAGCAGGTCGGCTGCTTTTGCCGCTGCAACCTGGGCGGCCAAGAACTTATCCAGTTCTAGTGCTGACATAAAAGTTGCGTCAAAAACATCGCCCGCTTTTACCGCGATATCTTTGCGAATGATAACCTCGTTGCCTGCTACGGGTACAAAGCGTAAAGTCAAAGTGTCATCGTTATCAACAATCATTGACGCTTCATTGTGAAAGAAATCGCCTTGCGTCATTGTGGCAACCCGCGTTTTGGAATCGGGCGCCCACTGGCCCATCCGATGTGGATTCGCCTTAGCGAAAGCCTTAACCGAGGCAGGCGCTCGCCTGTCGGAATTGCCTTGTCGTAATACCGGATTGACTGCCGAGCCTTTTACCGCATCGTATTTCGCCTGCACTTCTTTCGCGGCGGCGTCACTAATCGTTGTCGGATAATCTGGGATATCGTAACCGGCGGCTTGCAATTCTGCGATAGCCGCCTTAAGCTGCGGCATCGAGGCTGAGATATTGGGCAGTTTTATGATGTTTGTGCCAGGCAATAACGCCATTTCGCCTAATTTGGCGAGCGAATCTGGGAGTTGCTGCTCTGCGGTTAACGATTCTGGGAAAGCGGACAAAATGCGCGCAGCCAGCCCGATATCTGCGGTTTCCACCGCCACCCCGGCCTGCTTGGCGAAAGCCTGCACTATCGGCAGAAACGAGTAGGTGGCTAAAAGCGGGGCCTCATCGGTGTAGGTGTAAATCACGGGCACAGCCCTTGACCCTACCACACTATCCTTGGGTCGGGCGGTGTCACCAGGCCCAGCCCGCTGCCGTGAGTGCTCGTTCCTTGCGCAGACGCTCAATGTCTTCATAGTGGCTTTGCGGTTCTGGGCTTATCCCCGCGCGTTTGCATGCCTCAACCAGCAGACCCTCGTAGGCCAGGGTGGCAGCCTTGACCTTGAAGTTTCTCGCGTAGGTTGGCCCTGATTCCAGTGCCGCCAATTCTGCGGCAAGTTGGCCTAACCGAGTCTGCAGCGACAGATCAGCCAGGAGGGTGGCCGCGACTTTGCGTTCGGCCCGCGCTAGCATGGCCCGCCACAACCCCATGCCCAGGGTGATGAGGATTGCGAACAGCCCAGTGTACTTGGTCAACTCCGCAAACAAAACGTTCAATTTCATGCCGCTCACCACCTGCCGATTTCGCTTAAGCGAATCCTAACCCGCCCAGCCCAAAGTGTCGCGCGACACACTTGCTTAACCACCGGGTTCGCTCAACCACCGGGAAAGGCTGGAGGTTGAGCCCCGTCGAAACCTACGGAACGGCGAGGTGGTTTCGACGGGCTCAACCACCGAGCTGCAGCTCAACCACCGGGCTCGGCGGCGCGCTAGCTAACCTCTTCGGTCCAGTACTGGTCAATCATCGGCGGTATCCCGTACGAGCGCGGCATCCAGGAGTCCAGCTCCCCGTGTACGATCCAGCGGTGCGAGTTGCCGAAGGCGCCACCGCTGGGCGTGGTGCAGGTGGTCAGGGTGATCAGGCGACGGGTGGGGGTTTGCATCCCGTTTTCGTCAACGGGGCTGAACGGGTCGGGGTTGATTACCGAAACGTCGGTGGGGAGCACCACCTGGCCCTCCCCGATTATTCGATATATATACCAGGCGGAATGGGTTTCCAGAACCACCCAGTCGCCCTCTACCAGTTCCGGTAGGTGGAGGAAGTTGTCGCCGTGGCTGCGGCGGTGGGCGGAGAGCGAGAAGTTTCCGATGTCCCCTGGCCCGGCGGTGTCGAGGTAGTGGACGGCGGCCCCGGTGTTGAGGATCCGGTTGGTCACGGCCTCGGTTTCGCCGCCTTGGCGCACCAGAATCCGGTTGCGTAATTGGTCGCCCTCAGCGGCCGAAGCGGTAACGCCCGCGCGCCAAGTCAGGCCTTGCCAACTTGGGATGGTTAATATCCCGAAGGCGTCCCCGGTGGTGCCCATTTCCATGCGGGGCGGCGGGAACTGTTCAAAATCGCGCAGTAGTTTATCGGAGCTAACTATTTCTTCTGGAGCTTGCGGCCAGGATTCGACCACTTCAACGATTTCCGCTTCGTGGGTGCCGCGCACCATCATCGTGGTGCCAAAAGTGTCCCACCAGAACAGGCCCGCCATCGCCAAACCGGCCACGATAAGCAAAATGCCCAGCCAGAAGCGGAAGCCGCGCCGCGCCCGAGCCGGGGGTTTAGGCATTTGACCAGGCGGCATCACCGTTACCGGCGCTTGAACTACCGTAACCACCACGCTCACCCCATTTCAACAGTGAATTCACCACGACAGCGAACACAACAAAACAGCGAACACACCACAACCGCAAGCGATCCGCAACACCGAACGGCCCGCAACCGCGAACAGCCTACATTTCGCTATATTGTAACGGGCACGTTCCCCAAAGCTATGTGCGTCAACGCCGCGTTGGCGTGATCCATCAGTTGCGCGCGCACATTATAGGTGCCAGGCTTTACGTTGCGCAGCGGAATCCACGCCCGCCACTCCCCGAACTGCCAGCCCGCTTTGATGGCGCCGGTGGCGGCAATGCTCTGCGCCTCATCGTCATGCACCAAAAGCACAACCAGCTCGCGCGCCTGATCGTGGGTGCCGAGCGCCAAGTCGCCCTTGACCACCAAATAGGAGCCGCGCGCTGTCGTGCGCACCTCGTGCTCGGCGTCAATCTGCACGTACCCCTCGGCGAACTCTTCCAGCATAACCTTGAGCGAGGTGCGGGAGGTGCTGCCGTGCGAATCCCGAATCGAGGCCCGGATTTCGCGCGTGCCGTGCCCGTATCGCGGCAGCGCGCCGTCCTCGAAAACGACGTCCCAAAGGCCGTCAATCACGCGGGCGGAGCGGGTGACCCCGGCGATGCTCACCTGAACTTGCCGCCCGGCAATGGCGGTGCCCCAGGCGCGACCGCTCACCTCGAACCCGTCGTAGGTGTTAAGCAATTCTGGAAAGCTCAGCACCTCAAGCCCTGGTGGTAAATAAGTTGCGTCCGCTACCTGATCTGGATTTGTCGGGGCGTGACTCGCCGACACCGCTGCTTCTGCAATCTTTGAGACAACTTCTGCCAACACGTATGTTTGAGCGGCGGGCAGCGCGCTGGTAGATAGCGTGCCAGTCGTGTCGCTTTCCGGGGTGGAAAGCTCTGCTCCTTTTTCGCGGGCCGTTTGTATAGCGGGCATTAAAATGCGCCTCCAGTCTCCGTTGATCGGTGCGAACAAGAGAAATGATGCCGTATGCGCGGCGCAATTTGAACGGTAATTGTGCGATTTGTCGGATAATATGGCGCTTTTTTGAGTTTCGAAAATTGCGGGAGTTGAAACTATGGGCGTGGCAACGAAAACTCGCGCTGACGTGGGATAAAGTAGCGCTTGGGAGGCTCAGCGCTCTGGATGCTTGCTTAAGTTAGGCTTAAAGCAGTCGCCGCGCCCTTTGAGGTTTGCTTCATAGGGCATTTAGCGCCATATCCCGGTTGTAAAGCTCGAAAGTTATGAACATCGTCTAGGCAAATCAGGAGCAGCAGTGACGGACCAAATCATCCCACCGAACCGGAACTGGCCCGAACCGCCGGTGCGACGGGTGGCAGGCGATGGTCACTCGCCGCAGGGCGACGGGGCCAGGTTCGCTGCGGGCAGCACGCCGGAGGTCGGCTCCGCTTCCCCGCACGTCACTTCTGGCTTGGCGCCGCTTCCGGCTGCGAGGTCGGCGGCGGCTATGCACGGCGCCGGTGGGCTTGGGCATTTCGGGCCGAGCGCTTCCGCTTCGGATATGCACAGCGCTCCCGCGCCGGAAAGGCCGGTCGTCGCGGCGCACGGTGGTAACGCCACTCCCGCGCAGGTTGGGCACGCCGCTGCCGCGCCAGATAAGCGGGCCAATGCCGAAAACACTGGCACTGCCCCTGCTGGCACTGCCGCCGCTGCAGAACCCGAGGGCGGCAAAGACCGAGGCCCTGTCACTTACGGCTCCCGCATGGAGCGCTTAGTGGTTTTGGCGCAAACCGAGGCCGCCCAGGCGGTGTCGGACGCCCGCAAGCGCGCCGCCGAGGCGCTGTCCGATGCGCAACGCCAAGCCGTGGCGCTCGTGGCCAAGGCCCAAGTCGAGGCCGATACCATCATCTCGAAGGCCAACGCGGAGAGCACCCGGATCACTGCCGAGGCCACTGAAGATGCAGCCGACCTGCGGCGCTCCGCCGAGAATGACGCCGCGACCACCCAGCGGGCCACCGCCCAAGAGATCGCGAACCAGCGCCGCACTGCCGAGGCTGACGCCCGCGACCGCATCATCGCCGCCGAGGATCGCTCCCGCCGCATCCTTGAGGACACCCGGAACGAGTGCGACCGGCTGCAGGGGCGTACCGCTGCGGTGCTCGCCGAAACTGAGCAGGCTCGCGAGGCTGCCGTCATTGACGCTGAGGCCACCCGCCAGCACGCCAACACTGACGCCCAAGGCATCCTCGAAAACGCCCGCCAGCAGGCTGAGGCCGTGGTTGCCGAAGCTAACGCCGAGGCGCTGCGAATCCGCACCGAGGCCGAGCGCTCCACCCGTGACCTGCTGCAACGCCGCGACCAGATTGCCCTCCAGCTTGAGGCGCTGCGCCGCACCATCGGGGTGGCTGACGACCCTTCCAAGCGTCGCCCCATTACCGGCTCCACACCGCTCGCCCCGCCTAGCGCCCCGGCAGCCCCCGCGCCTTCGTTTGCGGCGCCCGCTGTGCCGCAACCGGCTGGCGAGCAACGCGACGAACCTCAAGACGGAACTTTTGAATGGATCACCACCACGCAGCCTAACTCAGGAGAGGACGCATAATGCGCTGGCACAAAATGGACTCGCAACACAACGATCCAGCAGCCTCGGGCACTGCCCACCCTGAAGCTGGCAAAAAGCACCGCTGGGCGCGTCCCCACAAGGCCGAAACTGGCCACCTGGCGCCGCAGCCTGTGGTGCCGCAACCCGCGATGCCGTTGGGTGGCGGGCCGAGTCGCACCTCCGCTTACGGCGGCGCGGCGCCTTTAGGTGCGCCTGGTGGTTCCGGTGTTGGTGTCGGTGCTGGTGCTGGTGCGCCAGGTGGGCTGGCCCCTGCGGCGCGTCCCGCTGCTCCTGGCGGGTATCCGGGCGCCGGTGGCGCTGGCGGGCAGTACGCCCCGCAGTTCGGCGGAATGCCTGGAGGCGCACCTCAAAGCGGGGTCGCTGTCGGTGTCCCTGCTGGTGGCGCAGCAGCCTACGGTACAGCGCCGGGCGCGGCCCAAGGTGAGGCGCCTCGACGGCCATCGGTAGCGCGCTCTACCATCTCGTTCAGCGGCGCGCCCGTGCCGGTGGGCAATTACCCCGAGGGCGAGGCCACTTACGCGCCGGATTCCCGGTTCGCGCCCCTTTCTTTGCCCGACGACATTGCCAGCGCGGCAGAAGGTTCGGCCACTTCCACTGCCGAATCCGAAAACGAACAC
>JAITCS010000029.1 GCA_031282935.1 Cellulomonadaceae bacterium | reverse complement strand
GAATTGCGCTGGTGGTGGGCGGTTGCGGTGCGCCTCCGGGCACTGACCAGGGCACCAGCCCGGCCGCCACGGGGGCGCCTGCCGGGGAGGTCACCGCCGCTCCCGCTCAGGCGGTGGAGGGGTTCTTGCCCTGCATCGTGTCAGGTGAGGGCGGGTTTAATGACAGATCATTCAACCAGTCGGCTTTTGAGGGGTTGCAAGCGGCGGCCTCCCATTTCGGCTTGCAGAGTTTCCCTAACGTCACCTCTAATTCGGTGGCCGATTACATTCCCAATATCCAATCGCTTTTGGGGCAGAATTGTTCGCTTATCACGGCGATCAGTTTCAATCTTGCGCCTGCGACTGTGGAATCCGCGCACGCTAACCCGAATGTCCACTATCTTTTGGTGGATGATAGTGGGGTAATAGATGGTGAGCAACCGCCCGATAACCTGAAATCGGTGTTGTTCAATACTGCGGAAGCTGCTTTCTTGGCTGGGTATTTGGCTGCCGGATATTCTGCCCGTGAGGGTGGCGCTCACCATGTTGGGACTTTCGGGGGCGCTAACTTCCCCACGGTAACCATATTCATGGACGGCTTTAGGCAGGGCGTCGAATACTACAATTCGCAGAATGACGCTAACGTGCAATTCACGGGTTGGGATGGTTATGACGGCTCATTCACGGGCAATTTCCAGGCCGGTCAGCAGGCGCAAGCTATGGCCCAGGGAATTATTGACCAAGGTGTTGATGTGATATTGCCAGTGGGCGGCCCGATTTATCAGTCGGCGGTGGCTGCGATAACGGACTCTAATCGTGATGTAGCGCTAATCGGGGTGGATATGGATTTGTTCTACACCGACCCCTCAACCCAGCCAGTGCTTTTGACTTCGATATTGAAAAACGTTTCGGGTGCCGTTGAGAACTCGGTGATTGAATCGGGCAATGGAAATTGGACGCCAACCCCGTATGTGGGCGATTTGGCGAATGACGGCGTAGGTTTGGCTCCTTTCCATAATTTTGATAGTCAGATTCCGCAAGATTTGCGGGGTCAGATTGAGCAATTACGACAAGACATTATCGCTGGAAATGTGGTTGTGGAATCTTACTTGGGCTAGGAATCCAAAATGCGACTTGAGCTGCGAAACATCACAAAGCGATTCGGTGCTTTGGTTGCGAACGACCACATTAATTTGACGGTGAACCCTGGGGAAATTCATTGTTTGCTGGGCGAAAACGGGGCGGGCAAATCCACTCTGATGAATGTTTTGTATGGACTTTATCAGCCTGACGAGGGTGAGATATTGCTGGACGGCAAAGTGGTGCATTTCCGAGGCCCAGGCGATGCGATGGCGGCGGGCATTGGCATGGTACACCAGCACTTTATGTTGGTGCCGCCGTTCTCAGTGGCTGAGAACGTTGCCCTCGGGAATGAGAAAACCAAGGCCGGGATATTCGACATCAGGTGGACGCGCAAAAGGGTCAAGGAGTTATCGAAGCAATTCGGTTTCCATCTGGACCCGAACGCTAACGTGGAGGATTTGCCCGTTGGCGTGCAGCAACAGGTAGAGATAGTAAAGGCGTTAGCGCGTAATGCGGACATCATTATTTTTGATGAACCGACCGCAGTGCTCACCCCGCAAGAAACCAACGAGTTGATGGCGATTATGCGCAAGCTCAAGGCCGAGGGCAAAGGCATTGTTTTCATCACCCATAAATTGCGGGAAGTGCGCGAGGTAGCGGATAGGATCACCGTAATCAGGCATGGGAAAATTGTGGGTCAGGCTTCCCCAACTGCCACTGATTCCGAATTGGCGGCCGCTATGGTTGGGCGGGCGGTGCAATTACAGGTGGAAAAGCAGCCGGCCAATCACAAAGATAACGCTCTAGTGGTAAAGGATTTGATAATCCCGAACAGCTTGGGCCAGGCCGTGGTGGATAAGGTTTCTTTCACCGTGCAAGGCGGTGAGGTGTTAGCCATCGCGGGTGTGCAAGGTAACGGCCAAACCGAATTGGCTGAGGCGTTGCTGGGGTTGCAACCTAAAGCCACCGGGTCAATCAAGTTGGATGGCCGCGAACTAATTGGGCGCAGCCCTCGGCAATTTCTGGACGCCGGGGTTGGCTTTGTCCCCGAGGATCGCAATGCGGACGGTCTGATTGGGAATTTCACTATCGCGGAAAATCTGATGTTGAATCGCGGCAACGAAAAGCCGTTCGTCAAAAGAGGCGGCCTGCACCTTGGTTATCGGGACGATTTTGCAGCCGCAAAAGTAAAAGAGTTTGATGTGCGCACGCAAGGCATCCGAAATAAGGTGGCAAATCTTTCTGGCGGCAATGCGCAAAAACTGATCATTGCGCGCGAACTGTCCAAACCGTTGCGCCTTTTCGTTGCCGCGCAACCCACGCGCGGTGTTGACGTTGGTTCGATAGAGTTTATCCATAAAAGGATTGTGGAAACCCGCGATGCTGGCATTCCCGTGGTGGTGATTTCCACTGAATTGGATGAAGTTGCCGCTTTGGCGGATCGCGTCATGGTGATGTATCGAGGTGGGGTGGTGGGAATTGTGCCTGCCGACACTCCGCGCGAGGTGTTGGGCCTGATGATGGCCGGGATCTCGCCCGAAAAAGCTGCCGATGCCGTGGGTCAGATGATGGGAGCGCAGCGATGAAAGTCGAAAGCCGCACCCCTGACCCCACCTGGCGCGACACCCTGGCCGAGATTACCTCCAGCGGCTCCGCCCTGGGCATTGGTGCCCTCATTCTGGCGCTGCTGGCTGGCTCCTTAATGATCGCTTTCACAAATGCAGGCGTACGCACGGCCGCGAGCTACTTCTTTGCCCGCCCAGGCGATACGTTCGCAGCCCTGGGGCGCGCAATGGTGGGAGCGTATTCGCAGTTGCTGCGAGGCTCGATATTCAACTGGCAGGCCACCACATTTACCGGCCAAATCACCCCACTAATGAATACCTTAGCAAATGCGGCACCCCTTATTGTCGCGGGTTTAGGGGTGGCTTTAGCGTTTAAAGCGGGGCTATTCAACATAGGCGGTCGCGGCCAAATGATTATGGGCGCTATCGCCTCTGGCTGGTTAGCAATCGCGCTAACTAATCGGGCGCCATTGTGGGTGTCTTTACCACTATGCGTTATTGCGGGCGCAGCAGCCGGGGCGTTGTGGGGAGCGTTAGCGGGTTGGCTGAAAGCCGCAATGGGCGCCCACGAAGTCATTTCGACAATTATGCTAAACTTTGTCGCCTTTTATTTACTGCAATTCCTGCTTGGTACGCGCGGGCTTTTGCAACGGCCAGGCACCTCAAACCCGATAACGTTACCCACGGCTGGTTCGGCGTTCCCACACCTATTTGGCAGCACATTCCCGGTGCGGTGGAGTTTGATTTTGGCTTTCGCAATGGTGGCGTATTGTTGGTGGTTGCTAAACAGGTCTGTGCTGGGATTCCATTTTAGGGCAGTTGGGGAGAACGCTAGAGCCGCCCGAGTGGCTGGCATAAATGTAGCGCGCAACACCATTGGGGTAATGGCATTGAGCGGGGCGCTGTGCGGTTTAGCGGGCGTATTCCAAGTGTTGGGTGTGATTCTGACTGGCTTCACTGATGGAATTGACGCCGGAATTGGTTTTGACGCAATTACGGTAGCTTTATTGGGGGCCGCGAGTCCGATAGGCGTGTTACTTGCTGGGTTGTTATTCGGCGCTTTCAAGGCCGGGGGCGGGAATATGCAGGCGGGTGAGGGCATTCCGATAGAAATTGTGACGGTTATTCAATCCCTAATCGTACTATTTATCGCCGCCCCGCCTTTAGTGCGTAAGGTTTTCCATTTTCCCGACCCTCGTAAGGTGGCCAACGCGCGCCTAGAACGCCAGGCGGCTGGTTTGTCGGCAAGCCAGGGTGGTACTGGCCTCGATTTGATGCCGGGCGTGCCGCAACCGCCCGAGGTATTTCTGGCACCAGTTTCGCCGCTGCAAGAGGGCGCTTCACATATTATTGACCAAATTGGCGATAATTAGGGGAGCGCGACCATGTCCATATATCTTGCTTCAATTACTGACCCGCCGGAACTGGATTTATCGGCCGCAGAAGAGCCAATAGAACTGCGTGTAATTGCCCGCCGCGACTATAAAGCTCCGCTGGTAATGGCCGCCCTAACCGCACTGTTAATGATTCTTTTGCTCGCCAACCCGCGCGGTGGGGAAACCAGATTTGGGGTGACAACCGGAAATGATTTGTTGCGAAATGTGCCCGTGCTAACCCCAAACGCCATGACCCTCGGCTGGATCGCTATTGCTATTATGGTGTTTTTGACCGCCTTAGCTTTCTGGTTCTCATACACTTACAAAAGGCAATGGCTTTGGATTATCGGGCTATTTGCCTTGGCTGCTATGAGCACTTTCTTAGCGTGGGCTGGAGCCGGAGCTGCCGGGACAATCAACCTAGTGCCACTAATCGGAAATGCGCTATTGCTAGCGATCCCTTTAGTGTTCGGCGCTTTAGGTGGCGTAATCGGCGAGCGGGCAGGTGTCGTAAATATCGCTATTGAGGCCGAACTGCTAATGGCCGCTTTCACTGCCACAGTAGTCGGATCGGTAACCCGCAGTCCAGTGTTGGGGCTGTTAGCTGCCGCTATCGCGGGCCTAATGGTCGCCGCCATTTTAGCAGTGTTCGCGATTAACTACCGAGTTGAGCAGGTGATTGTGGGTGTGGTGCTCAATGTGCTGATTACCGGGGTTACCACTTTCCTGTTCAACGGCTGGTTACAACCCAACGCCATGACTTTGAATAACACGTTAGCGGTGCGCTTTTCACAGGTGCCCATCCCGTTTTTGTCACAAATTCCGCTAATCGGGCCAGCGTTATTCAACCAGAATATTTTGGTTTATCTGATGATTTTTGCCGTGGCGGCAGTGTGGTTTGCGCTCAACCGCACGCGTTGGGGGTTGCGGCTGCGGGCGGTGGGGGAGCACCCGAAAGCGGCTGACACGGTAGGCATTAGGGTGAACCGGACGCGGTGGATTGCTTTGTTGATTGCTGGCGCTATTGTGGGCATTGGCGGGGCCTCGTACACCTTGGTTGCGAATGGGGCTTTTAATAGGGAGATGACCAACGGGTTTGGCTACATCGCTTTAGCGGCCGTTATCTTTGGGAATTGGGACCCTATTCGAGCCGCATTTGCCGCCTTACTATTTGGTTTTGCGATTTCACTGCAAACCGTATTGTCTATTATTGGCTCTCCGGTGCCGAGTTCCTTTATGCTGATGCTGCCATACATGGTCACCCTGTTAGCGGTTGCCGGTCTAGTAGGCAAATCGCGGGCCCCAGCCGCCAGCGGCACCGCTTATGTGGTTGAGGATCACTAAAGTGACTCCCGATTGGTCTGCCTTACGCGAAGCTGCTAAAGCGGCGGCGCAACGCGCTTATGCGCCGTTCTCCAATTACCGAGTGGGGGCGGCCGCCTTTACCGATGGTGGAAGGCTAGTTACCGGATGCAATGTCGAAAATTCGTCTTACGGTCTGGGCTTATGCGCCGAATGTGGCCTAATCTCGGAACTAATTAATACTGGCGGGGGTTTGCTCACCGCTTTTTGCTGCGTGAATGGTGCCGGTGATTTGATAACCCCGTGTGGGCGATGTCGGCAACTGCTTTACGAGCACGCTGCAAGTGACTTGCTGATAGAAACCCCGCTCGGAATCGTCACCATAAACGAATTACTATCCCAACCGTTCAAACTATCGGCTGCGCTAAGTGTAGAACCTGTATCCGAACTGGGGCCAAACCGCGATGAACAATAACCACACAGCGGTTGAGGTTATCAAGGCCAAGCGGGATGGTCAAGAACTCAGCGACGAGCAAATAGCCTGGATTGTTGACGCGTACACTAAAGGCGCTGTTGACCCCGAACAAATGTCAGCTTTGGCAATGGCGATATTCTTGCGCGGCATGAATAGGCGGGAAATTGCGCAGTGGACTCAGGCGATGATTGATTCGGGGATTCGCCTCGACTTTAGTGCCCTTGGCAAACCCACCGTTGATAAACACTCCACGGGCGGGGTTGGGGATATGATAACCCTCACTTTAGCGCCATTAGTGGCCAGTTTCGGGGTGGCCGTGCCGCAATTATCCGGTCGAGGTTTAGGGCACACCGGGGGTACGCTGGATAAACTCGAATCCATCCCCGGTTTCAACTGTAGTTTATCTGATCGCCAGATTCTGGCGCAGTTGCAAGCCGTGGGTGTAGTAGTTTGTGCTGCTGGGGACAACTTGGCTCCTGCTGACAAAAAGCTTTATGCCCTGCGGGACGTTACCGCAACAGTGGAAAGCATTCCGTTGATCGCAAGTTCCATAATGAGCAAGAAAATTGCGGAAGGCACTGGGGCGCTAATTCTCGATGTAAAGGTGGGCAGTGGCGCGTTTATGAAATCCAGAGCGCAGGCGCGGGAACTCGCCCAAACTATGGTGGATTTAGGTAAAGACGCCGGGGTGAATACGGTGGCTTTGCTAACTAATATGGATACCCCTTTAGGCTATGCCGCCGGAAATGCGATCGAGGTGCAACAAGCGCTTGATGTGCTAAACGGTGGTGGCCCCAGTGATATTGTCGAATTGACTATCTCCCTGGCTGCTGAAATGTTGCAAGCCGCTGGCAGGCCAGCCTCGGAACCCGAAATCCGCGCCGCGCTTTCCAACGGCCAAGCCCTTATAAAGTGGCGGGAAATGGTGGCTGCCCAAGGCGGCGACCCGGACGCCCCATTGCCCGTTGCGAAGCACCGCCGCGATGTCCTGGCCCCCAAGTCTGGCGTGCTTACCAGGCTTGACGCTCTAGCGGTCGGTGTGGCCGCTTGGCGATTAGGCGCGGGCCGGGAGCGGCAAGGCGACCCGGTGCAGGCCGGGACCGGGGTGCTGATGCACGCCAAGCCGGGGGACGCGGTCACGGCGGGTCAACCGCTATTCACCCTGCTCACCGACACACCCGACCGCTTCGCAGCCGCCCAAGCAACCCTAGAAAACGCTTACGACATCGGCAACGAATCCAACCACAACCCGCAAAACCTAATATGCGAAAGAATCTCCTGACAATATTGGCGGCTAAGGCTAAAAGGTGACTATGAAAGGGAATCCAATGGCAACCTCGGTACTTGACAAGAAAGAATTGGCTGGGCTGGTTGACCATACTTTGCTTAGGCCTGAGGCCACCGCTGCGGACGTGGACGCCTTGATTGCTGATGCGATAGAACTCTGCACTTGGTCGGTTTGCGTGTCGCCAACCTTTGTGGCACATGCCAAGAAGCAGGCGCAAGGTAAGGTAAAAATCTGCACAGTGGTAGGTTTCCCATCGGGTAAAGTGAAGTCGGAAATAAAAGCGGCCGAGGCGGCTCTAGCGGTAAAAGAGGGCGCCGATGAAATTGACATGGTTATTGACGTTGGCAAAGCAAAGGAAGGTGATTTTAGTGCGGTGCAAAATGATATTGAAGCGGTACGAAATGCCATTCCGGGTACGTTGCTGAAAGTTATCATTGAATCAGCAGCGTTAAGCGACCAAGAAATCGTCGCAACCTCCCAAGCCGCAAAGGCCGCAAAGGCCGACTTTGTAAAGACCTCCACGGGTTTCCACCCCAGTGGCGGCGCCACCCCGCACGCCGTTGCACTAATGGCCCAAACGGTTGGGAAAGATTTGGGGGTGAAAGCCTCCGGGGGTGTGCGCACCCTCGCGGACGCGCAAGCGGTAATCGAAAAAGGCGCCACCCGGCTGGGCCTCTCGGGCACCGCTGCCGTGCTCGCGGGCTTCGATGAGGTGGGCGACAAGGCGCCTGGAAAGCCCCAGACGCTACATACCGCCACGGGATATTGAAAGTGGACTGCCACTGCGCGGTAGCACCGCGCCCTTAAGCATTATAGGAGGGGTAGGCAGCGGCCTAAAAATCTGCCTCAAGCGAAAACAGCACCACGATTTGCCAGGGCTATTGACCTGGGCGGCGAGGGAGGCGTTGAATTAGGATAGGCTCATCGGGCGCGACGCAGCCTGACGGTGGACGACGCAGCAACAGCGAACGGGGCCGCCTGACAGCGAAAAGGCAGGGGAATATGGCGAACCAACCCGCACTGGATATTGACGACCCGCAGGTTGACCCGTTCGAGGTTGCCAAGCAGGCCGCCGAGTACATCGCCGAGAAATCGGGGGTGCCGCACCACGATGTTGCTGTGACCCTCGGCTCGGGCTGGGGCGGTGCGGCGGAGCTGATCGGAACCACGGTAGCGGCTATTCCGACCGATGAAATTCCGGGCTTTTCCGCCCCTGCGGTGGCAGGCCATGTGGGCACCACACGCTCCATTCGGGTGGACAAGCCGGACGGATCGGTGCTGAACGTACTGGTGCTCGGCTCGCGCACCCACTTCTACGAGGGCAAAGGCGTGCGGCGCGTGGTTCACGGGGTGCGCACCGCCGCAGCGGCCGGGGCCTCCAAATTGGTGCTGACGAACGGGTGCGGGGGTCTGCACGTGGCGTGGCAGCCCGGACAAGTGGTGCTCATCAAGGACCACATCAACCTGACGGGGGCGTCGCCGCTGGAGAGCGCCACTTTCGTTGACCTCACCGACGTATACACGCCGCGCCTGCGCGATATGGCCCGGGAAATTGATCCTTCGCTGCCCGAAGGGGTGTACGCGCAATTTCGGGGCCCGCAGTATGAGACCCCAGCCGAGGTGCGCATGGCGGGCATCATGGGCGCCGACCTAGTGGGCATGTCCACCGCCCTTGAGGCAATCGCGGCGCGGCAAGTGGGCATGGATGTTTTGGGCGTGTCCCTAGTGACCAACCTGGCCGCTGGGGTGAGCCCGTTCCAACTGAGCCACGCCGAGGTGATAGACGCGGGGATTGCCGCTGGCCCGCGAATCTCAAAGCTCCTGGCCGAAATAATCCGCAAAATCTAGGGTTCCACGTGAAACATTCGGAGGTTGCGGCGCTGCTGGCCAAGGTGGTGGAATACCAAAATGCTGATGTGGACGAAAAGGACAAAAGCGACCTAGAAGCCCTAGTTGAAATCGCCACCGGAGCAGACCCGAGCGGGGATAAGGCCGCGGCGGCTGCGCTCAAAGAGTTAGCGGACCGCTTCTCGGGGCCGCTGCAGTTCGGAACAGCAGGATTGCGGGGGGCGATGGCCGCTGGGCCGCGCCGGATGAATCGCGCGGTGGTGTGCGCGGCGGCTGCCGGGCTTGGCTCCTACCTGAAGCAGGAAATACCGGGGGAGCGTCCGCGCGTGGTGGTCGGGTACGACGGCAGGCACAGGTCGGCCGATTTCGCCCTCGACACCGCCGCAGTGCTGACGGCGGCGGGCATTGACGTTGACCTGATGCCGCGCGCCTTGCCTACGCCGGTTTTGGCCTTTGCAGTGCGGCATTTGTCCGCCGACGCGGGGGTGATGGTCACGGCCTCACACAACCCGGCGGCCGATAACGGCTACAAGGTGTATTTGGGTGGTCGCATTGTTACCGACAGCGGGCAAGGCGCGCAAATTGTGCCGCCTTATGACGGGCTTATTGCGGCGGAGATTTCGAAGGTCGGCCCCGCAAAAGACATTCCGCGCGCCAAAAGTGGGTGGCAAGTTTTATCCGATGACATTGTTACGCAATACCTGGCAACCGTTTTAGCGCTGGTTGATAACAATGCGCGCGACCTAAAGATCGTTACCACTTCGCTGCACGGGGTGGGCGGGCAGGTTTTGGCGGACATGTTCAAGGCGGCGGGGTTCCCTGAGGTATACCCGGTGACCGAGCAGTTTGATTCCGACCCGGATTTCCCGACGGTGGCCTTCCCAAACCCGGAGGAAAAAGGGGCCATTGACCAGGCAATTCAACTCGCTGAAAAAAACGGCGCTGCCCTTGTGGTCGCCAACGACCCGGATGCTGACCGGGTGGCGATGGCTGTCTTTGACCCCCGCGCGAATGATTTGGCTTGGTCGCAGTGCGAGGACGGGCCGCTTGCTGGGCGGGGTGTGGCGCCGGGTGGGTGGCGAATGTTGCACGGTGACGAGGTGGGGGCGCTGCTGGGGTCTGCCGTGGCGAACAGTGCTGTGGCTTTACGCGCCGCCGCCGGGGCTTTGCGTGGCGGGCCGGAAGCCAAGCCGGTAATGGCGAACTCCATCGTTTCCTCGCGGCTGCTGGGTAGGATTGCGCAGCGGGTGGGGCTTGACTATCGCAATACTCTGACGGGGTTCAAGTGGATTTCCCGTACCCCGGGTTTGGTATTTGGGTATGAAGAAGCTTTAGGGTATTGCGTTGCTCCTGAGAGTGTTCGGGATAAAGATGGTATTTCGGCGGCCCTAATGATTGCGCAATTAGTGAATCAGGGCAAACTCGATGGCAAAACGGTAATTGATTTGTTGGATGATTTGTATCGGCAACACGGGTTGTTCTTGGCCGATCAGCTATCGTTGCGCTTTGATGATTTGTCACTAATTCCGAAAGTGATGGCGAAACTCCGCGCACACCCGCCCAAAACCTTGGGCGGCTCCAAAGTGGTCGAGTTAGCCGATTTGTCGGACGGTTATCAGGGGTTGCCTCCCACCGACGGCGTTCTGATCAGAGCCCAGGATGACATGCGGGTCATCGTGCGGCCCAGCGGCACGGAACCAAAAGTCAAGTGCTACCTTGAGGTGGTACACCCGGTCGAAATGGACGCCACCTTCGACCGGGTGACCGAGGCTCGCGCCTCTGCACGCAAAGCTTTGAACAGAGTCAAAGCCGAGATTGTTGACCTGCTAGCCGACTTCGCAAACTAGCATACTAGCAGGTTGCCTTGGCGCGTTTGCCTGGGCGCAGCGTGAGGGTTCCCGCAGCGGCTACGAGGGTAGCCAAACCGAGGGGGAGCAGAGATGCGCCCGTTCGGGAGAGGTGGCCCGGATTGCCGCTCTGGTTTGCCTGGTTGTGCTGGGTTTCCTGGCTCTCAAGGTTGCCCGTAGTGCGGCCATCGCCGCTGCGCTCAACTGTGGCAGTTTGCTCGGTTTTCGAGGCATTGCCGGTTATAAATAACCGCGTTGCCTTACGGTTGGCTTTTTGGCTGCGGGTAGCAGCTTCAGTGTCGCGCGGTTCTGGCGCCTCGGTGCTTGGCTGACCGTGGACGGCCACGACTTCAAGGCTCCCAAGGTCGGCAGGAAATACCTCGTCGGCCTGGCTCATTCCAGGGGTATCAACCTCCGTCGGTGGGGCGGGGTAGCCGCCGCCGGGTTGAACCGGATTGTCACCGGGTTGCCCTGGTTTCGTGCTCGGCTTCGCGGGGCGCTCCGGACGCTTCGGGTCTGTGGCAGCCTCGGCTACGGGAGTTTCCGGGTCGGTGACCGGAGTTTCAGGCTCGGTGACGGGTGTTTCTGGCTCGGTGACCGGAGTTTCGGGGTCAGGTCCCACGAAACCACCGGGGTGCGTGCAAGCCAGGTCGCCGCCCGTGAGGGCAAAGTCAAAGGGGCAAGGCGGTAGCACGCAAGCCGGATCCTCCAAATCCAAATCGGCGTCGGAGGGGCAAACGACCGGCTTGGATTCACTAGTATCAGCCAAGCGCACGATTGCACGGGTGCTGTCGTGGTTATCCACATCGAAAGGCGAATCTATAACATTATCAAAACGGTCATAATTCAAGGAATATTGTGCCGAATTGTCATTGTTCATATCGGAATCAACATCAACAACCGCCCGGAAAACTACCTCCGTTTGGATTCCGGTGCCGCCTTGGGGTTCATCCGTGATTGCGAGTAGCGGAGTTGCCGCATTGGCGCCCAAGAAAGAAACCGGCTGCGGCATAACGAAATCCACAATCGTGGCTGGAAGTGAGAATACCTTTATTTCCGCAACAATAATATCGTCGAAAATGATATCCTCGATGGCGGTATCCTCTGCAACGGTATCCGCCGCAATGATGTCCTCATCCAAGATAATGTCATCAACAACGACATCAGTAGTCTTATTGACAATTACAGCGGTGGGGATTTCGGTATCTTCACTTGCGAGGTCTGAACCGTTGGCTTGTTCCTCAGGGGTAACTTCCGCAGCAGCGGTTTCTTCCTCAGGATCAGCCTCGGGTTCTGCCTCTTGTTGCGGGGTGGCTACTGGCAGCACGAATGGTGCGGACATGCCCGAAATCTCGGCGAAGGAGTCGAAATGCCCATCAGGACTGAGCACGATATCCTCTGTGACCACGCCCGTAACCATCACGAGGCTCGCCTCGCCCGGTTCCAGCAGCAAATCATCCATCGGAACCGAATAGAACCAACTGCCTCCAGCGACTTGCCATGCTGCATTGGTCTGGCCAACATGGATTGGTTCATCGGCTAGAACCAAACCAGGGGCGGCGTGGAAAGTCAACGCGTCAATGTGGATGGTGCGATTGCCCTGGTTAGTGACCTGGATGCCATACTGCACGGCGTCCCCAACCATCAAATCGGTCGCGGCGTCATCAAAACCGAGGTACGGCAGCGGCTTGGTCGGGACACCGCTGCGATACTGGTACACCTGCTGCCACGCGCCGTCGGTTTGGCGGTAGATTCGCTGGCCCCACACGCGCAGCGCGGCGTCGTATATGGCGCCGGAATCCGGGGTTTCGACAGGCTCTACCGCCGGTTCCTCTGGTTCTGGGGTTTCGACGGGCTCAACCGCCGGGTCGCCCGGGGTTTCGGTGGGGTCAATCGCCGGTAACTCTGGCTCGACCGGAACCTCAGGCTCGACCGGAACCTCTGGCTCTACCGCCGGGTCGGTGGGTTCCGGGGTTTCGACAGGCTCAACCGCCGGGTCGTCGGGGTCGGTTGGGTCCGGGGTTTCGACGGGTTCAACCGTCGGGTCGGCTGGTTCCGGGGTTTCGACAGGCTCAACCGCCGGTTCCTCTGGCTCCGGGGTTTCGACAGGCTCAACCGCCGGTTCCTCTGGCTCGACCGGCGGAACCTCAGCCAGGCAAACCGAGGCCGTTGCGCTAGCAGTAATCGGCTGGTCGCCAGCCACAGCGCCATCGGGCGTCACGGTAGCCACGTTCCGATAAACCGCACAGGTTCCGGGCTCGCTCGCGGCGGCCAAGGTCTGCGGGTATCCGAAAGTCCACCCCGAGAAACCGGCTGGCCGTCCCGCAGCCTCAATATCCAAAACGACGCTGCCATCGGCCAGGCAACTAACGCCCCATTGCGAACCAGTACCAGTACCAGAACCGGAACCAGAACCGCAAAGCGAAACCGCAGCTTCGGCAAAATCAGAACCAGAAAGCAAGTCCGTCAAACGGGCCGTAGTGTTCTCGCGCACCGGATCATCGTCGAAACTGACGTTCATCGAAGCGCGCTTGCTGATGATGATCTCTGCCAACACCACCGAGCCACGCGGCTGCGGCTGGCCCGTCCAGGTCAGACCGAGTTCCAGCTTGCACCCAGCCGGGATCACGTTCAAAGCCAGATCGCGGGAACCGGAAACCGGCGCAGAGCCAGGGCAGACCAATGACGGCGCACTAGCCACCAAAGTCACGGGCAGCCCAGCCACTTGCACCTCTACATCAGTCATTGCCAAGGGAGTGCTGTTCGGGTTCGGAATCTCCACGGTGCGCAGCGCGGTGTAGCAGCCCATCGCAGCATCGGGGCAGGCCGCAGCATTGCCCGATGCGGAGATCACGGTCGCTGGCATGGGCCACAGGTAGTGGTAGGGCACGGAGAGCGAGGCTTCCACGCCGCCCTCCGGCCTGACATCGGCAGCCCAGCGCAGCGGCAACAACACGCTCTGACCAGGCATAACAGTAATTTCAGAGAGGTATGAGGTCGGTTCTATTTCGGCGGAGGTCAGCAGGGTTGCCGTGCCTCCAGTCGAAATACGGCGCACCACAATATCGTCAATCAGGAGTTCGTAGGGCTGACCCAAGTCTGCCGAACCGAGGTACACCTTGAGGTCGTGCTCAGTTAGGGGTTCCCCGTTGGCGCCGACCTTGGGGGTTACCCAAGTGCCGGTGATTGTAGTCCACTCGTCGTCGGAAACCGCGTCGTCGCCCATCCACACATATTGTTGCCCGGCGGGCGACAGCGGCGAGTTGCCGACGAACCGCACGCGCGAGGCGCCGACCCCAGCCCCGGTGCGTACCTTCATCGAGAACTCGTACGAGGTGCCGGGCTGGATGACGCCCAACACGGTTTCGATGCCGTCCCAGTCGTAGGTGCGTAAAACCGAGAGCACCCTGCCGCTGCCGGTGCCGCCCCCGTTGCCGCCGCCGTTACCGGCGCTAATAGACGGCGCACTCGGGAAAGTCAGTTCCGCCCCGCCAGATTTGGTCCAGTAAGCGCCAGTGGTTTCATCGTCGAAAGTTACCGAAGTGACCTGCGGGGTGAAAGTGGTGACCTCAGAAACGGTCAGGTCGTCCACGTAGTAGGCGTAGGCCGCCACGCCAGCGACATCGGACGTACCCAAATAGACGCGGGCGTCGGCGGCGTCCAGCGGCACCTTCCAAGTGCCCGAAATCGGTGCCCAGTTCTCGTCTATGCTGGTGGGGTTCACCCAATCGAAGTGCTCAGCTCCCTTGGCATCCACGTAGTAAGAAACGAAGCGGAAACCGACCGAGCCGACGCCCGCCGCCGTCCGTGCCCGCAACGCGAACCGGTACGAGTGGCCGGGCAGCAGCAGCCCGGAATCGGTGGCGAATCCTGCCCAGTCCTTGGAGCGGGTGACCTTGGCAACGTGGCCATCGGAGGACACCGGGAGTTCGGTGCCGTCGGCGTCGCAGGAGGCGGCAGGTTCGTCAGGGGCAAAACTCGACGCGGGGCTGCGCAGGTACTCGATTTCCACTTGGTCGCTCAACCCATTTACCACCCAACCCGGCGTGGTGAAGTGCACCGGGGTGTCGCAGGGGGCAGGATGGTCTTGGGTCCACGTAACGGCCTCTATTGGCTTGCCCGCAATCTCCAGTTTCACCCCGTCCAGGCGCAACGGCGCGGCCAGTTTCGGGTTGCAATCCGTCTCACCGTCGGGGCAGGCCGGGGAGTTCGGGTTCTTGATCTCAACCTCACCCGCAGCAGCGAAGGCACGGCCCTCGGCGCGCAAGTCGGCCTTAACATCCAACTGGTAATTGACCGTGGCCTGCCGCGATTCGGCACCAGCCTCCAATCCCGACAGTTCGACGACCGGCGTGTCCACCCCCTTGGTAATCTCCCAGCCGTAATCCACCACGTGCTGCCCCACGAAAGCGATCTCGCCAGGGTTCAGCGACTCGGGAACCACAATTTCCAGCGGCTTCATCGCCTGGTTGATAACCGTACACCGCACCATGTCGGTCACCGCCATGTCCACAATGCGAAACGCCGGGCGGGCGAGCGTGGAACCGCCAGTTTCGATGTCAATCCACGGCACCTTGCGGCCGAAATTGGCAGGCAACACCACGGGCGGCTCGCCCATCGTAACAACGCCGTCCGTATCCACCCAACTCGGGCGGGTGCCCACCACATCGCCACCGTACTTGCTGTTCATGGCCTTGTCGGTGGTGTACTGGCTGATGTATACGCACTGCGCGTTGCGCGGCGTGTCGTCGCTTTCGGAGATTTGCTGCACGATGTTCCAGCCCTCTTGCTGGTCCTCAGTCACGGTGAGGCTGCCCAGTTGCTTATCGGGGTCGAAGTCGTCAGCGCCCTCGTTCACGGCCAGCAACTTGAAGAACACCGATCCGGCCTCGTCAGTAGTTTCGACAGCGGATTGGTCAGCGGCGGTAGCGTCTGGGAAAAACTTGGGGTCAAGAACCATCGTATCTTGGGTCAAATCCGAGACCGTGAAATCCCAACCCTCGGCGAGCAGGTCACGCGTGCTGTTCGGGTCATCCCACACGGAAATGTTCGGCGCGTCCCAGGGGCGCTCGTATTTGGTCACCGTGAGCGAGGGCAGGCAAGGCTTGAGCACCGAATACCGCAGCGCGCGGGCGGACTGATCCCACGATTCGGTGGTCACCGAGTGCGCGTCAGCGACGGCGGTCAGGTTCAGCAGCGCGGGCTTGGAAGCGTGGGCGTCGCCGATGCCGAGCACCTCTATGTGGGTGCCGTTCTGCTTGAGGGCGTTGGCGGCCTGCATGGCGCGCTCGGTACGGAAGAAGTCGGTCAGGGGAACGGTGTTGCCAGCGGTGTTGGTGACGTTTCCCGTGGTGGTGGTGCGATTCGCGCCGCCGTTGCCTCCGTAAGTGGTGGGCAGGCCGTCGGTGAGGAATATTGCGACGTCGAAATTGGTGCCATTTTTGGCCAGACCGAGTTTTTCTTGCGGCTGCAAGGCCCACAAGGCCGCGTCCCAGTTAGTCCACTGGCCGTTGAAGGTGGCGTTCGTGAGGCGGGCGATTTCGGCCTTGACGATGGTGGCGCCCTGCGGGGTCAACGGGGTGAGGTCGGTGCGCTTGGTGGCGTCGGTGCCGAACGTGAACAGTTGCAGGGATAAGCCGGTGTTGGTGAAGGCGGAGACCAGTTGCGAGGCGGCGTCCTTCAACTGCACCTGCTGCGGGGCGGTCACCGAGTGGGAGGTGTCCAGGATCAGTGCGACGTTGAGCGCTTTGCAGGTGGTGGGCATGGCGCCGTTTTCGGCCCGGAGGGTGAAAAACCCGCTGGAGGCGGTCTGGTTGGCGCCGCTGGAGTTCATTATCCCGATGGTGGCGCCGTTTTGGGCAGAGTCGCCGTTTGTGCTACCGGAAAGGTAAAGGTGGTTCGCGCGCAGGCGACCCGTTGGCGGCACGGGGAAAGCATAGTCGCGGGTTTTCGTATCGCCGACGGCGGTGCCCGTGTTGGTGGCGAGTTGCGTCAGGTGCTCCCAGCCTGCGGGGGTGGCGGTTTCATTTTGCCCGCCGACGCCCTGTTCGCGCAGCTTGGTGACATCATCTGCGGCGAGCGGACGCAGATAAAGGATCGCAGAATTGGTGGCGTTCAACCTCGATTGTGTAGCCGTGGCGTCGCCAAGGATTTTCGCGGGGCGGCCGGGGTAATTAGCGTCATCAAGGCGACTTGTTTCCGTCAGATGGAACCGGGCAATACCATCGGTGGTTTTGCCGGAATCGTCAGCGGTGGTGGTGCCGGGCGCGGACTTCGTAGCGAACACCAACTGCCCGCCGTTTGCCGCCGAATAGAGGCCCAGCCACACGTCATTCAGACCGGCGACCTCGCCCGAGTTCTTGGTGCGCGCCCCGCCCACCTTCACAACCACGTCAGAAGCGTCCTTGCTGATGCCCGCTGCTGCGGCAGGTAAAGCGGTCGCCAGGTTCGCGCCGAACCCCAATGCCATAACCACCCCGGCGGTGGTTAGTCGCTTACCTATTTTAATGCCCATTACGTTTTTCGCGGCTACCTTGAAGTTTGCGAAAACCATTTTATGCTCCAAATAACGATCCCTTATCAACGGGGCAATAGTTGCGCAGCGCAACCACCAAAGCAAGCATAAAAATGCGTGTCGTGACCTGCGGGGACGCTAATGTGTTGCGGTTCACTCTAAACTTGAAATCGGGCGCCTTTTAGCGAAAAATGGGCTGGCGATAAGCGCCAAATGATAATGTAACCCGGCTCACACTAATTGTTTTAATCCGGTGGTTGAGCCTGTCGAAACCACCGACCGCCGGTTGACGCGCGGTATTCCGCGCGCCCGCCTGTGGCGGTCGCTTCGCTCCCTGTGCCCTCCTGGCCCTCGGTAAAGTCCGCAAGCGGACTCTACCCTCGGTCTGCGTCGGTCACCGAAACCACAGCCCGTTGGTTGAGCCTGTCGAAACCACCGCTAGCTGCGGAGCGTGTGCCAGGGCACGCCAATTTGCCGCAGGATGTCGCGCAGCAAGGGCAGGGAAATGCCGACCACGTTGTGGTAGTCGCCCTCAATCCCGGCCACGAAAGGCCCGCCGAGGCCGTCCACGGTGAATGACCCGGCCACTTGCAGCGGCTCCCCGGTGGCCACATAGGCTTCTATTTCCTCGTCCTCGATGTCGCTGAAGTGGACGATGGTCGAGCCGGTGGCGCCGAGCGTCGCCCCTGTACCGCCGTTTTCGGCGCTGCGCAGGTCAATAACCCAGTGTCCGGTGTGCAGCGTGCCGCTGTTTCCGCTCATGGCCTTGATGCGCGCGATGGCGGTGGCGGCGTCCGCTGGGCGCCCGTACGGCTTCCCGTCCATTTCGAGGATGGAGTCGCATCCAACTACTACCGCGTCGTCGAGCAGGCTGTCAGATAGGCCATCATCGTCGAGACCGGCGTCGTCGAGACCGCCGCCGTTGTCGAGACCGCCGCCGCTGTCGTTCGCGGGCGCATCCAGCTCTCGCGCCACCGCCTCGGCCTTGGCCTGGGCCAGCAGCAGCGCTGTGTCGCCAGGGGAGAGCACCTCGCCGAAACGTTCGGTCGCGGTGCGGGTGACGGCCCGCTCGTCCACCCCGGACACGCGCACGATGGGTTCCACACCCGCGCGTTGCAGGGTGGCCAGGCGGGCCGGGGAGGCCGATGCCAGGATTAGTTTAGTCATTGAACAAACCTGCCGCTAGAGTTCCGTCCGCAAAATGCACAGCGGCACCGAGCCGAGCGCCAGGGCGTTGCGGTGGAAAGCTTTTATGTCGAAAGCCTCACCCTTTTCGACTGCCGCAGCCTCAGCGCGCGCCCGAGCTTGTTCCCACAGCCGCTGCCCAATCTTGTAGGCGGGGGCCTGGCCAGGCCATCCTAAATAGCGATTGAATTCAAAGCGCACAAATTCCTCGTCCTTTTCCATGTTTTCTTTCAGGAATTCCCAGCCGGTTTCCGCATCCCAGGGTTTGCCGCCCCATTCCGGCGGGGCGTTTAGCCCTAAATGCATTCCGATATCGAAAACCACCCTAGCCGCGCGCATTCTTTGCCCGAACAACATGCCAAGCCGGTCAGCGGCGTCTTTTAGATACCCCAATTCATCCATTAACTTTTCCGCGTACAAAGCCCAACCCTCGCCGTGCCCAGAACACCAGCACATGTTTCGGCGCCAAGAGTTTAGTTGGTCTCGATTTATTGCCGCAGTGCTGCATTGTAGATGGTGCCCGGGCACGCCCTCGTGATAAACGGTAGTGCGTTGCTGCCAGGTTTGGAATTCGTTAACGCCTTCCGGAACCGACCACCACATGCGCCCCGGCCGCGACATGTCATCCGAAGGGGGAGTGTAGTAAATGCCGCCGTTTTGAGTGGGGGCGATCATACATTCCAGTGATTGGGCCACTTCCGGGATGTCGAATTGCGTGCCGTTCAATTCTCGAATTGCCTGATTGGAGGTTTCTTGCATCCAGGCTTTCAGTTCCGTAACCCCGTGCAAAATGTATTTCTCATCCGCATCCAAAACCTTTACCGCGTCGGCCACAGTCGCCCCTGGGCCTGCGATTTCCGCAGCCACTGCCGTCTGCTCGGCAATCGTGCGGCGCAATTCCTCAATGCCCCATTGGTAGGTTTCTTCCAGATCAACGGTGTCACCCAGGAAATAGCGGGAGAATCGCTGATACCGTTCTTTACCGACGCCGTCTTTTTCGGGGGCCTGCTTTATTAGCTCGCCTACCAAAAAGTCGGCCAATTCTTGATAGGCGCTTTGCGCGGCTGCCGCCCCGGCGGCCAGTCGCTGTTGCAATGTGGGGTCATTTGCGGCAACCGAATCGGCGCCTTTCTTGGCGAAACTCACAAAGAATGAATTAGGCCCCGCCAATTCCTCAGCCTGCTTTATGCCCTCTTTCACCTGCCGCACAGCAGGCACTAAGCCGCGCTTTGCCCCGGCGCGTAAAGACTCGATGTAGCCCGCCATTGCCTGCGGTAGCTTACTTAGGCGCGCAGCGATATTCTGCCAATTTTCAACCGTTTCTGTGGGCATCAAATCGAAAATATCGCGCATGGATTGCAGTGGGGAGGCGATAACGTTTAGCGAGGCCAAATGTTCCCCGGCGTCATACAATTCGCCTTCTAGCCCCAAACGCTCTCGTATTGCCGCCAAAGTAACGCGGTCAATTTCATCGGTGACGTCTATTTCGTCAAGTTTATCCAGCAATTCGCGGTCTAGTTCGTGAAACTTGGCGTTCCCCGCTGGAGAATAGTCTGGCACCTCGTGATCGTGGCCCGGCACCCCCATCGAAGTGGCAAAAAACGGGTTCATCGAAACCACTTTGGCAACGTATTCCTCGGCGAGTATGTCTAGCGGGGTCTGGGCGCGTTCGGTCACACCCCAACCCTACCCATTCTTGCCTCTGGACAACAGTGGGAGTTTCGGGTTTTTCTAGCGCTCCGTCGTCAGCCATCGGTACAGCCACCGTTGGGGTCGCCGTTACTGCAGGGAGCGGATCAGCGCCGCTCGCGTATTCTCGGGCGTCACGATGGAGTCCACCTGCCCGGCCGCCTCCGCGTGATCGGCGCTCTGGGCGAGCCGGTACTCGGCCGCCAGTTGCGTCCTCGTGGTGGCCACCGCAGCCTCCCCTTTTGCCGCAGCCACCGCCGCAAGTTCCCGCCGGTGTACCAGCGCCATTGCGGCCTCGGCATCCATCACCCCGATTTGGGCTTGCGGCCAGGCGATTACGGCGGCGTTACTGATGGATTTCGACCCTAACGCGATAAAGGCGCCGCCGTAGGCTTTCCTGGTGATAAGGGTGACTAATTTAGTTTTCGCGTTCGCATATGCTTTTACTAATTCGGCACCTGCGGTGATTATGCCTGCCCCTTCTTGCTTGACTCCGGGCAAAAACCCTGGCACATCAACTATCGTAATTATTGGCAGGTTGTAGTTGGTATTAGTTTTCACGAAACGGGCGGCTTTTTTGGCGGCGTTGGTGTCAAGGGCCCCGGCGAGCCAAGTTGGTTGATTGGCGATAATCGCTACGGGATTTCCAGCCAGGCGAGCGTATCCAGTTACAAGATTTCGAGCGAAATTAGGTTGCACTTCCAAAAAGGTATCTTTATCGAAGATGTTTGCTAGCAGCGCGTGTACGTCATACGGTTGGGAGGGGTTTAGCGGGATTCCGGGCAGTTGCTCGGGGTTATCGTCTGTGTGATTATCCGCTGGCGGTTTTGGGGAATCTGGTAAGGGGGCGCTAAAGAAAGCCAGCAGTTCCCGGGCATATGCAATGGCAGCGTCTTCATCAGCGGCAGCGAAATGCGCCACCCCGGATATCTGATTGTGTAATTGACAACCGCCCAGTTCCTCAACGGTGGCCGCTTCCCCAGTCATTTCTTGGGTAATGTACGGCCCGGTCAAAAACATTCGAGATTGCTCAGTTACCATAATCACAAAATCAGTAAGGGCGGGCGAATAACAGGCGCCGCCAGCGCAGGTGCCGAGCACTAAAGAAAGTTGCGGTATCTTTCCCGCTGCCGCTACATTCCCACTGAATATCTTGCCGAACTGCGCTAAAGCCGAAACCCCGTCTTGGATTCTCGCCCCACCGCCATCCCAAATCCCAATAATCGGCACACCCAATTCCAGTGCCTTTTGCTGCAAATCCGATATTTGCATCCCCTCAACCGCGCCAACGCTCCCACCTATTACTGTGACATCTTGAGAAAAAGCCAGAACAGGTTGCCCATTAACTAAGCCGCTGGCGGTGACCACCCCCGAAACGCCATCAGGCTCAGAGACTGCAACCGTGCCAGGGTCATACAATGCCGAAAGGCGCATGGCCGCCTTGGAAGGGCGTAAAGTGGCCGTCATGCCTGACAGCCTACTAGACCTGCCGGATTGGACTGTGGAATGGGTGGCAACATGCCCGTCCACCAACGAGGAACTGACCCGCCGCGCGCTCGCGGGCGAGGTGGAACCGAAAATCGCCCTCGGCACTGATCATCAAACCGCAGGTCGCGGGCGTGGCGAGCGCACTTGGGTCACCCCAAAGCATGGCGCGCTCACCTTTTCGGCCCTGATAAACCCGCGAATAGACCAAGAAGGAATCAGCGTTTTACCGCTATTTGTTGGGATAGCGATATGTCGAGCGTTGGCAAAATACGGTTTCCCCGCCGCGCTCAAATGGCCAAATGACATCTTGTTGCCCGCAAACGACGGCATTGCTAATTACGGGAATTGGCGAAAAGTGGGGGGCATATTGTGTCACACCATCCCCAATATTGGAACTGTGGTAGGCATTGGAATAAACGTCACGCAAACCGAGTCAGAATTGCCAGTGCCGGAGGCGACATCCTTAGCATTGTACCGGCGGTTGACGCGCAGCGATTCGCGCGCCCGCATGTCGAAACCATCGGGCAAAGAAAATCCCCCACAAATCCAAGAATTAGCCGCGACCATCTTGCGTCATCTTGATAAAGTCTGTGCCGAATGGGAAACCGGCAATCTGCTAACGCTAATTGACGAATATCGGGGCCACTGCCAAAGCATCGGGCGGGCCGTGGCTATTGCCGAGGCCGAGGGCGGCGATCCGGTGCAGGGCGTCGCGGTCGGCATTGCGCGGGACGGCGCCATAGTGGTGCAGACGGCGCCAGATACCACAATTTCGCGCCATTTTGGGGATTTGTTTCACGTGGAACT
>JAITCS010000028.1 GCA_031282935.1 Cellulomonadaceae bacterium | reverse complement strand
GCGCGCCGTCTTGAGCCAATTTCGCCCACGCATGGGATACAGGAGCAATGTGCTTGACCCGCAATTTTCTGCGCCCCTTGATGTAGTTGACCCTGAGATTGCCGCTGTGCTTGATTCTGAACTTGAGCGCCAACGCGGCACTCTGGAAATGATCGCGAGCGAAAACTTTGTGCCGCTTTCGGTGTTACAGGCCCAAGGCTCTGTGCTCACCAATAAATATGCCGAGGGTTATCCTGGCAAACGCTATTACGGTGGTTGTAGTGCGGTTGATATCGCTGAAAGTCTGGCGATTTCGCGCGCTAAAGAATTGTTCGGCGCTGAGCACGTAAATGTGCAACCTCATTCTGGGGCGCAAGCCAACGCTGCGGTATATCACGCTATGGTAAAGCCTGGCGATAAAGTTATGGGTCTCGAATTGGCGCACGGCGGCCACTTGACGCACGGCATGAAACTAAACTTTTCGGGCAAGAATTACGAAATGGTGTCTTACGGGGTAAATCCTGACACTTATCTTATTGAGCCGGAAAGGGTGCGGGAAACCGCCTTGGAGCATCGCCCTAAAATGATTATCGCAGGCTGGTCGGCGTACCCAAGGCAACTTGATTTCCAGGCGTTTCGGGAGATTGCCGATGAAATCGGGGCAACGCTTTGGGTGGACATGGCGCACTTCGCGGGTTTGGTGGCTGCTGGTTTGCACCCCTCGCCGGTGCCGTATTCCGACATTGTGAGTTCCACGGTTCACAAGACCATCGGCGGCCCGCGTTCTGGCTTCATTTTGACTCGCGAGCCGTACGCGAAGGCTGTTGATTCCGCCGTTTTCCCTGGTCAGCAAGGGGGGCCGCTGATGCATGTGATCGCTGCGAAGGCGGTGGCTTTCAAGATCGCTGGCACGCCGGAGTTCAAAGAGCGCCAGGAACGCACGTTGCGGGGTGCGCGGATTATCGCCGAGCGGTTAACTCATCCCGATGTTAAGGCCGCTGGGGTGGACGTTTTGACTGGCGGCACTGATGTGCATTTGGTGCTGGTTGATTTACGGAACTCGCCGTTGGACGGCCAGCAGGCGGAGGATTTGCTGCACGATGTGGGCATCACAGTGAACCGCAACGCCATTCCGTTCGACCCCCGCCCGCCTCGGGTTACTTCGGGCCTGCGGATTGGCACGCCCGCGTTGGCGACGCGCGGTTTCGACGACGAGGAGTTCACGGAGGTGGCCGACATTATTGCCACCGCTTTGCGCGATGGCCACGGCGCCGACGTGGAGGGGTTGCGCGCGCGCGTGGAGGCACTGACCGAGGCTTTCCCGCTGTATGAGGAGCTGGAGCAATACTAGTGGCAAACATTTTGGACGGGAAAGCGGCGGCCGCTATAATTAAAGGCGAACTGGCCGAACGGGTGACTGCGCTCAAGGTGCGCGGAGTTACGCCTGGGCTTGGCACGCTTTTGGTGGGCGCAGATCCCGGCTCGAAATGGTATGTGGCTGGGAAACACAATGATTGTGCTGAGGTTGGTATCGCGTCAATTCAAGTGGAATTGCCTGAAACTGCCACACAGGGCGAAATCGCTGCGGCCGTGCAACAACTTAATGCTGACCCGAATTGCACAGGTTTTATCGTTCAATTACCGTTGCCGAAAGGAATTGACACTAATGCGATATTAGAACTGATTGACCCCGATAAAGATGCGGACGGCTTGCATCCGGTAAATCTGGGGCGGTTAGTGCTAAATGTCAATGAACCGATTACTTCACCTTTGCCTTGCACGCCACGCGGTATTATCGAATTGGCGGCGCGAAATGGGTTGGATTTCGCGGGTAAGCATGTGGTGGTTTTGGGGCGCGGCGTGACGGTTGGGCGGCCATTAGGTTTGCTGTTAACTCGTAAAGATATTAACGCGACCGTGACTTTGACGCACACGGGCACTGCTGATCTGCCGTCCTACACCCAGAAAGCCGATGTCATAGTCGCGGCCGCCGGGGTGCCGGGCATCGTCACTGGCGGCCTAATAGACGCAGGCCGCGAACCCGTGCTGTTCGATGTCGGGGTGTCGCGGGTGGCCGACCCGGAAACCGGGAAGTCGAAGGTGGTGGGCGACATCGCCCCTGAGGCGCTCGAAAAGGCGAGTTGGTATTCGCCAAACCCGGGCGGGGTCGGGCCGATGACACGGGCTATGCTGCTACAAAACGTCGTCGAAATCGCCGAACGCACCCCCGCCTCGTCCTCGAAATAACCATGCTTTCCATCGCCACCGTGAACGTGAACGGAATCCGGGCCGCTTTCCGCAAAGGCATGGGGGAGTGGCTGGCCGAGCGCGCCCCCGACGTGGTGCTGATGCAGGAAACCCGGGCTCCAGAGGATATCGTGGCGAGCTTTTTCCCCGAGGAAGCGGGTTGGCACTTGGCGGTTCATCCGTGCGAGATCAAGGGCCGCGCGGGGGTAGCAATCGCATCTCGGCTCCCGGTCATGGCTTCGCGGGTTGGCTTGATCCAAGGCGACGGGTCGGACGAGCCACCAGTGGACACCGGGCGTTGGATTGAGGCCGACCTCGCCTTGGGTGGTGGGCAGGCGGTGACAGTGGTAAGCACCTACTTCCATTCTGGCACCAACACCCCGGAAATGCAGCACACCATGGACGCCAAATACGCGCACTTGGCGAAAGCCGACGCGCGGCTGGTGGAGTTAGTGGGGCGCGATCATCCGGTTATCGTGGC
>JAITCS010000196.1 GCA_031282935.1 Cellulomonadaceae bacterium | reverse complement strand
GCACCGAGTTCGGGGAAACCGCGGCGGCAAGCCCCGTAGGGGCTGAGAACATCGGCGACGAGAACGGGTTTTCGCAAACTCCGGTTTCCACACTGTCCGATTTGGACGACGACGTGATTGCCGCCGGGGTTGGCCCCGGGGCGTTGAGCCAGGCCATTGGGCCGGAGGCCGCCCGCGAAGCCGTTTGTGACGGGTTCAGATCGCGGGTCGGTTCTGCCGAGGATCGGGTGGGTCACTTGCCCGCCGAGGCCGTTGACCCGCTTTTGCAGCCGCTGCACCAGACTCTTCACCAGCAGGTTCGACAACCGGCGGGCGGTTACGCGGTTGCGGGCGACGCGGTGGACAGCGAGGACGCCCGGCTGCTCGGCAACCTGAGCGCGCTGGACCAAGCGGAATCAAAGCTAGCCGCCTACGAATCGAAGCTAAACTAAAATAACGGCCCGGATACAACGCGTGTCACGGGCCGTTGTTGTCTGTGTCACGATATAAGCTTGGCGGCATGGCAGTTCTTGCTCAGATTCCCAGCCCCCTTGATGAGGCCGGTCTGGATGCGGCGGTGGCAGCCGCCCTAGCAGACATCGCGGCCTCGGAATCCTTGGAAGCGCTCAAGAGCGTCCGCACTGCGCACACCGGCGAGAAGTCGGTGCTGGCGCAATCGAACCGGCTGATCGGTGAGCTGCCCCCTGCCGACAAAGCTGCGGCGGGCAAGAACATCGGGCCACGTCGGGGCGCCATCAGCAAGGCGATAGCCCAGAAGCAAGCCGAACTTGACCAGCGTCGTGAAGAGCAAATCCTGCTGGAAGAAACCGTTGACATCACTTTGCCCGTTAACGCGCGGCCCGTAGGCGCCCGCCACCCCATTTCCGCAATTCAGGAACGAATAGCCGATTTCTTCATCGGCCTGGGCTGGGAAATCGCCAGTGGCCCCGAGGTTGAGGCCGAATGGTTCAATTTTGACGCCTTGAACTTCGGGCCCGACCACCCTGCCCGCCAAATGCAGGACACCTTCTACGTGGCTGGCGAAAAGAACTTAGTGTTGCGCACGCACACCTCGCCCGTGCAAGCGCGCACCCTGTTGGAGCGCGGGGTGCCGCTGTACATCGCTGTCCCAGGCAAGGTGTTCCGCACCGACGCGCTGGACGCCACCCACACACCGGTATTTCATCAGGTGGAGGGCCTGGCGATTGACAAGGGCCTCACGATGGCTAACCTGATCGGCACGCTTGACGCTTTCGCCAAGGCCATGTTCGGGCCGGACGCCCGCACTCGGCTGCGCCCCTCGTTTTTCCCGTTCACGGAGCCAAGCGCCGAAATGGATTTATGGTTCCCGCAGAAAAAGGGCGGCCCGGGCTGGATCGAGTGGGGCGGGTGCGGCATGGTACACCCGAACGTGCTGCGCGCGGCTGGCATTGACCCGGAGGTTTATCAGGGGTTCGCTTTCGGCATGGGCATTGAACGCACGCTTATGCTACGCCACGAAATCGCCGACATGCGCGATATGGTCGAGGGCGATATCCGGTTCTCAACCCAATTCGGAATGGAGCTCTAATGCCTTTAGTAGTGCCACAATGGCTTGGCGAACACGTGGAACTCCCCGCCGGGATCACCGCTGCCGAATTGGCTGAAAGCCTGGTAAAGGTAGGGATCGAAGAGGAAACGATTCACGGCGCCGCCGTTACCGGCCCACTCGTAGTTGGTAAGGTTTTGGCGGTCACAAAAGAGCCGCAGAAGAACGGCAAAACCATCAACTGGTGTCTGGTTGACGTCGGGCCAGCGCACAACACTCGGGAAATCGCTGGCGTTAGTGAATCTGATTTACTAGCGGCTGACGCCCCCGAATCCGGGGCGCGCGGGATCGTGTGCGGGGCGCACAATTTTCAGGCGGGCGATTACGTGGTGGTCGCTTTACCGGGCACCGTGTTACCGGGGCCTTTCCCCATCGCGGCCCGGAAAACCTACGGCCACGTTTCCGACGGCATGATTTGTTCCGAGGCAGAATTGGGTCGGCCCAGCGGGGACAGCCACGGGATCATCGTGTTGCCGCCCGATTTTGGCAGCGGCAGTGTGCAGCCGGGGCAAAACGCGATTGAGTTGCTGGGCCTGGGCGGCGAAGTCTTGGAAATCAACATCACCCCGGATCGCGGCTACCAGTTGTCCTATCGCGGCATCGGGCGCGAATTCGCACTGTCCACGGGGGCGACGTTCACCGACCCCGGCCTGTGGGGGAACGCCGGTGGCGTCGAGCCGGGCCTGGCCGAAACCCACCCAGAGGCGCCGCAGGCGACCTCGGATGCTTTCGCGGTCGAGGTCAGCGACGCCAGCCCCATCCACGGCAAACCCGGCTGTGACCGTTTCGTCACCCGAATCGTGCGCGGAATAAACCCCAGTGCGCCCACCCCGCAATGGATGGTGAAGCGCCTGGAAGCCTCCGGAATGCGGTCCATCTCATTACCCGTGGACATCACCAACTACGTGATGCTTGACTTAGGGCAACCGATTCACGCCTACGACCTCGACAAGGTGGCGGCCCCCATCGTGGTGCGCCGCGCGAACCGTGGCGGTTTCGGGCCGGGGGAGCGGCTCACCACTCTGGACGACGTTGGCAGGTCGCTGCACGACGAGGACCTGCTGATCACGGACTCGCCCGGCGGGGTTCCGGGGGCGCGAGTGCTCGGGCTCGCGGGCGTCATGGGCGGGCAATCCTCCGAGATTTCCGACACCACCACGGTCGCCCTGATCGAATGCGCGCATTTCGACCCGGCTTCGGTGGCGCGCACGGCACGGCGCCACAAACTCCCCACCGAAGCCGCCAAGCGGTTCGAGCGCGGAGTTGACCCAGCTTTGCCGCCACTGGCCGCGCAACGGGTGGTGGATTTGTTGGTGGCCTACGGCGGCGGGGTGGCCGACCCTGCGGTGGGCGACTTCAGCCAGTTGGCGCCCATCGAACCGATCCGGCTCAACGCAGCTTTACCCACCAAAATTGTGGGCGTCCCGTACCCGCGCGAGCGCGTGGTTGAAATACTGGAACAAATTGGCGCCCGAGTCACCACCGCCGAGGCGGACGACCTCACGGGCAGCGACGGCATCGGATTCTCCGGTGGGCCGGACAGCGACACCCTGCTAGTGTGGCCCCCAACTTGGCGCCCGGACTTGACCGAGCCTGTTGACTTGGTCGAGGAAATCGTTCGCATTGACGGGTACGACCGCGTGCCCTCGGTGCTGGCGCCCGCCCCCGGCAGCCGGGGCTTAACCAAGTCGCAGCGCACCCAGCGTTCCATCGCCCGAGCCCTGGCAGAAGCGGGACTCATCGAAACCCTGAGTTATCCCTTCGTGAACGCGGACAACCCGTTCACTGAACCTGGCGCGTTACGCCTGGCGAACCCGCTCGCCGAGGATCGCCCGCACATGCGCACAAGTTTGCTGGCAACCCTGCTGGAAACCGCCGGGCGCAACGTGTCGCGTGGCATGTCCGATTTCGGGATTTTCGAGATCGGGGCGGTCACGCGGCCTAGTGGTTTGGTCGAACTGCCTCAGGGCGCGGCGGGCGAAAGCGGGGCGGCAGCTCCGGTGCCGCCGGGGGCGATGCGCCCAGACGAGGGTACTTTGGCGCAAATTCATGCGGCCGTTCCAGTGCAACCTACCCATGTGGCCGGGGTTTTCGTTGGCGGTGTCGCGGCAACCGGCTGGTGGGGCAAGGGCGAAACCGCCACTTGGCGCCATGCGCTTGAAGTTGTGTCCATCATCGCCAATCGGGCCGGGGTTGCGGTCGCTTTCCAGCGGCCCGCCGCTGCCACCCCAAAAACCGCCGCCACCTCTGGCACCGCCGGGGCCGCGCAGGCGCAGTGGCACCCGGGCCGAACCGCGCAAATCGTCGCACTGTCGCCTGACGGGGCGCAGGCTGTCGTCGGCACAGCCGGGGAACTCCACCCGAAATTGTGCGCCACATTCGGCCTGCCAGCGCGCACGGTCGCGTTCGAGCTGGACTTGTCGGCACTTACTAGCGGCGCCGAAACCGCAGTGCGAGCCACCCCCGTATCCACCTACCCCGCCGCTAAAGAGGATTTCGCTTTCGTGGTGCCGCGCGAAACCCCCGCAGAGGTTCTCGCTGAGGCGATTTCCAGCGCCGCCGGGGAATTGAAAGAAGAACTCCGGCTGTTCGATATATATAGTGGCGAGCAACTCGACCAGAATCAAAAGTCCCTCGCTTTCTCCTTGAGATTGCGCGCCCCAGACCGCACCCTGGACCCTGAGGATGTCCGCCGCGTGCGCGAAGCAGTGATCGCCCAGGCGGCAACCGTGAGCGCAGTGCTCAGAGGGTAAATCAGAGGGTAGAAATGTGAATCGAACTGCAGAATTGGCCCAGAAGGTAGCTCCGGCGCCGGATTTTGGGGAAATCGCGCCCAAATGTGAGGTTGGTGGGTTTGAGCGCCGCGCTGAACAGCTAGGTTTGCCCTGTGCGTGACGCCGAGTACCTGCTGCAGCTCAAAGACGGGACGATAAAACAGCTCAACCCGTTCAACGAAACCGAGGTGTGGACCATCCCAGGGCGAGCTGACCGGCCTTACCACGGCACGGGTGAGGTGCCGGTGCCCCTTGATCGTGCCCAGATGGGGCGCCACTGCGCCTTTTGCGAGCGGCGCTATTACGACACCCCGCCGGAAAAGTCCCGTGTGGTCACCACGGAAGAGGGTTACGCCCACCTAGACGACCTGGCTGCCGATGAATTATTTGCCACAACAGCCCATTTTCGGCAATTCCCTAATCTTTTTGAGATTATCACCTTAGATTATTGGCGCCTTAATTACGGTTACGAATTGCCCGCTGCTGTGCGGGAGCGCCAAGCCAAATACTTGGCCACAAATGCGGGGCGCACCCAAATATCGAACCTTTTAGTGACAAAGCGGCAAGCGCAAACCCACGGCGGCAAAACCCGCCCCAATCCTGCCGCCATGAATCATTTCGGGGGGGACGCTCTTTCGGAGGCGAGTGCGGCTTTATTTGGCGGCTCCCATGACGTGATTGCGGCTCGGCGCCACTACATTGAGGGGGCGCAATACAATACGCAATTAGCGGGTTCTGGCACGCTGACGCCCGATGAGCACGGGGAGTTCATCAGGTTCACCGCCTTTGCGGCGCGGAATATTCTGGAGCAAAACAGGTACGCCCGGTATGCGGTTATCTTTCAGAATTGGCTCAAAGCGGCCGGGGCGTCTTTTGACCACCTGCACAAGCAAATTGTCGCCATTGACGAGCACGGGGAGGGTGTGGATGACGCCCTGGATCGCGCCGTAAAACGCCCTAATCTGTTCAATGAAGTGGGCGCCAATTACGCAATTCAGAATAACCTAGTAATTGCAGAGAACCAATACGCTATCGCTTTCGCCGGGTTTGGGCACCGTTATCCGAGCATCGAAATCTATTCCAAAGCCGCCGCAAACGAGCCTTGGGCGCACAGTGACGCCGAAATTCGTGGTGTTTCCGACGTGCTACACGCGATGCACGCGGCCACGGGTGTAGAGGTTCCCACAAATGAGGAATGGCACTATCGGCCCAAGGATTCCTCAGTCGCAATGCCGTGGCGTATCGTGCTAAAGTGGCGCATATCTAATATCGCCGGGTTTGAAGGGGCCACACGCATTTACCTAAACACCATATCACCTTGGTCAATTCGAGAGCGGTTGATCCCTGACTTAATGCGCTTGCGCGATTTAGGCCAGATCGCCCCGATGGCCATCGGTGATGAATGTTGTGTAAAACCCAATCCTCTGCATTATTTAGAGGAGAAATAAGTGACGCAAAGTTTCAAAGTGGCCATTGCTGGCGCCTCTGGATATGCCGGTGGCGAGTTTCTGAGGCTGGCCGCTAATCACCCCAATCTTGAAATCGGCACCCTGACTGCCCACTCCCAGGCTGGCAAAAAGTTGGGCGAAGTGCACCCGCACATCCGCTCTCTTGCGGATCGCGAGTTCGTGCCGATGTCAGTGGAAGCACTGTTGGGCCATGATGTTGTGGTGCTCGCGTTGCCGCACGGCGCTTCTGGGGATATCGCCGCTGAACTGGAAAAGCAGCCTAACCGGCCGATAATCATAGACTTAGGTGCAGATCACCGTCTAATTGACCCCGTGGCTTGGGAGAAATTCTACGGAACTAAGCACATGGGCACTTACACTTACGGTTTGCCGGAACTAATTAACGGGAAACAGGAACGGGCCGTGGGTTTCGCGCCCGCCACTATTCAGCGCGATCTGCTCGCTAACACGAAAGAAATCGCGGTGCCCGGCTGCAACGTTATCGCCGTGACTTTGGCTCTCCAGCCCGGAATTGCGGAAGGCGTATTGGACCCGCACAACTTAGTTGCCGTTTTGGTTAACGGATACTCGGGCGCAGGGCGCGACCCAAAGCCGCACCTCATTGCGAGCGAGGCGATGGGGTCCGCAAAACCTTACGCGGTTGGCGGCACCCACAGGCACATCCCAGAGATTCAGCAAAATCTCGGTTTCGCGGGGGGTGGGCACATTCCATCCGACCACTCGCAAATGCTAACCGCTAACGATTACCAGCTTAGTTTCACTCCAACCC